>NZ_CAWMRY010000037.1:0-50193 GCF_963870295.1 Aeromonas sp. ANP5
CTTCGATTGTTTACGCAATCGCAGGCTGACGAAAAAGTTGGTTGCGGGGGCCGGATTTGAACCGACGACCTTCGGGTTATGAGCCCGACGAGCTACCGAGCTGCTCCACCCCGCGTCCGAATTTTTCTCGAAGTGGCCGAGCAGTAGCCAGTTCGATTTCTCCTTTTCCACCAACCGGTTACACCGGCTTGACTGGTCAGGATCTCAGATGGTTGCGGGGGCCAGATTTGAACTGACGACCTTCGGGTTATGAGCCCGACGAGCTACCGGGCTGCTCCACCCCGCGTCTGAGGTCGCCAATAATAGGCGCCAGCGCACAGATTGCAAGTAAATATCTCAAAAAAAGTTTATTCGTAGATTAATCGGACAAATAGTGCGGTCATTAGCAGCATCATGCTGTTTTTTCAGGCAATCGAGTCCTTGCCAGGCATCCGGCACTACACTCAATAAGGTGAACACTCCTCATTTTGGGTAGGTAGAATATGCGCATCTCCGCCGGTCACTGCCGTCAGTTGGGGGCCACACCCGACAGTAACGGCGTCAACTTCGCGATCTGGGCACGCCTCGCCAGCCGGGTCGAACTGCTGCTCTTCGCAAGCGCAGACGATGCGACCCCCGAGGTAATCCCCCTCTCCCCGCGCCTCAACCGCACAGCCTACTACTGGCATATCCATGTGGAGGGGATCTCGGTCGGGCAACGTTACGCCTATCGCATTCAGGGCCCGTGGCGCCCATATGGCGGCACCCGCTTCGATGCCGAGAAGGTGTTGCTCGACCCTTACGGCCGCAGCATCGAGCTTGGCGCCAATTACGATCGATGGGCGGCGGCCCGTCCGGGCAGCAATCTGGCTTGTTGCGCCAAGAACAAGGTGGTCGATACTCGCCACTACGACTGGGAAGGAGACAAACTGCCCGCTCACTCCCTCTCCCGCTCGGTGATCTACGAGCTGCATCTGGGGGGCTTTACCAAGTCCCCGAGCTCCGGAGTCGATCCGGCGCTGCGTGGCACCTATCTCGGATTGATTGAGAAGATCCCCTACCTGCAATCTCTCGGCGTCACCGCCGTCGAGCTGCTGCCGGTGTTCCAGTTCGATCCTCAGGATGCGCCCAAAGGACTCTCCAACTACTGGGGTTACAGCCCCATGTCCTTTTTCGCCCCCCACGCCCAATACGCCCGCGGCGATGATCCATTGACCGAATTTCGCGACATGGTCAAGGCGCTGCACAAGGCCAATATCGAGGTGATCCTGGACGTGGTTTACAACCACACTGCCGAAGGGGGTGATGATGGCCCCACCTTCTCGTTTCGCGGCATCGACAACGAGGCCTACTACATCCTCGACAACAACCAGAAGGACACCAACTATTCGGGCTGCGGCAACACCTTCAACGGCGCTCATCCGGTGGTGCTGCGGATGATCATGGACAGCCTCCACTTCTGGCGTCAGGAGATGCACGTCGATGGCTTTCGGTTTGATCTGGCCGCCATTCTGTCGCGGGATGAATCGGGTCAGCCGCAGGCCAATGCGCCTACCCTGCGCACTATAGATACCGACCCCAACATCGCCGACATCAAGCTGATCGCCGAAGCCTGGGACGCGGGGGGGCTCTATCAGGTGGGGTCACTGGCCGGCGCCCGCTGGCGTGAGTGGAACGGCCAGTTTCGGGATGATGTGCGCCGCTTCCTGCGCGGGGATGACAACAGCGTCACCGCCTTTGTCGAGCGGCTGTGCGGCAGTCCCGACATCTACCACTATCACCACGCCGATCCCGAGAAGAGCATCAACTTCGTTACCTGCCACGACGGTTTTACCCTGTGGGACTGGGCCAGTTACAACAGCAAGCACAACGAGGCCAACGGGGAGGAGAACCGTGACGGTTGCGATCACAACTTCAGCTGGAACCACGGCCATGAAGGGGTAACGGAAGATCCCCAGATCAACGCCCTGCGGATGCGCCAGGCCAAAAACATGATGGTAGCGACCCTGCTCTCGGTGGGATCCCCCATGCTGCTGATGGGAGACGAGCTGCTGCGCACCCAGCGGGGTAACAACAACGGCTACTGTCAGGACAACGCCACCTGCTGGATGAACTGGCTGCCCAATGCCCGCAGTCAGGAGATGTTCCGCTTTATGAAGGAGCTGATCCAATACCGCAAACACCTGTTCCAGCGCCCGGAGCAGGAGAGCATGCCGCTGTCGCTCACCGAGATCCTGCGCCACAGCGAGATCTGCTGGCACGGGGTCAACGCCGGGCAACCGGATTTCAGCCCCCACTCCCACGCCATCGCCATGTCGGCGCTGTCGAGCGAAACCAAGCTGGCGCTCTATGTGCTGTTCAACGCCTACTGGGAGCCCCTCACCTTCAACCTGCCGAGCCCGCCCAAGGGGGTCGGCGGCTACTGGCGGCGGATCCTCGATACCGCCCTCCCCGCGCCGCAAGATATCTGCACCTTCGGCATGCCGCTGGAGGGATTGACCCGCGAATATCTGGCCCAGCCGCGCAGCAGTTGCCTCTTTATCTGCGGGGCCGACGACTTCTATTGATCGATAGCAGCTGCTTGATTGCTGCTAATGGATTGCTGCGATTCCTGCAAGCCAGATATGCAAAAGCCCCGAGTGTTGGCTCGGGGCTTTCTCTTTTCAGCGCCAGTGTCAGATCAGCTGGTGCAACACGCTGGTTGCGGCGATCTGGGCGATCAGCAGGCCACAAAGCGAAGTGGAGACCACCACAGGCGCGGTATCACGCTGTAGATAGAGCGGGCTGAACCAGAGCAGCAGAGAGGCCACCAGCAGCGCAGCCTGGGTCACCACCGCCGGGATCAAGGCATCGAGATTGGCCTCGCCCCCTTGCCAGCCCACCAGCACTGCCAGCCAGACAAGGCTGGCCATCGCCCCCACCAGACCTGCCAGTGGCAACAGGGTGTTGAATGCCTTGAGACGATGACGGGCCCGCAGCAGCATCAGGTGAGCAAAGGCCGCCCCCAACATCGCCATCTGCAGCAGACCACTCACCCAGCCCTGCAGTTGCAACAGCCCTAAGCCATAGACAGCGAGCGGCAACGCCGGTAGCCAGAGCAGCGTCGAGGGGACTGAGCGCTTGCCCTCCAGCCGTGACTGGGCCAACGACAAGCCAACCCCGAGCACCAGTGCGGCCCCACCACTCCAGATGAGCCAACTGGCCGCCTTGGCTTCCACCGCCAGCATCAGAGAGAGGGCAGTAATGACCCAGATGGAGAAGAGCTGCTGACTGATGCGCGAGCGCTGGCCAGGGCAGATATCACCGCGCCACAGCACGATGCCGAGGGCGATCAGGGCGCCAAGCGCCATCAATCCGGTGAGAGGAAAGAGCCAAAAAGGGAGTTGGACGAACACGACGCCTCCAGCAGTAAAGATTCGAGGTGCGCCACCGGGGCGCCAGAGAGGGGCGAGTATACCCAAACCGGCGGCTATCCCCAATCGCGACAAACAATCGTGGGCAATTTGCTGCCAGCAGAGCCCACCTTGAGGGGCGCCCTGCTGGCAACCATATCCATAGTGACGGGATGCAGCGCTGGCTTTAGCCCTGACCGCGGGCCAGCGCCACCACCCGGGCAAACATCTGGCGGATCACCGGCGGAATATGTTCGGCGCCGAGCCGCTCCGCCTCTTCCACCACCGCCAGCGCCATTCCCGGCTTGCTACGGTGATGGATCGCCTTGTTGATGATGTGACTGGCACTCCACATGGCGCGCCCGCCCACCCCGGCCTCACGGCGAAACACAGCTTCAAAACCGTTGTGATAGAGGTAGTGCTCAATGTCTGCGGCAGGGAGCTGGGTCAGTCGGTCCCGCTCCCGCTCTCCCTTGAGCTGGCCCCGGGCCGAGGTGGCATACTTGAGCCCCGCCTCGTCGCCATCGGTCAGCAGGTGCCACTCGATGCCAAAATCCCGCGCCACCTTGATCAGCGGCGACTGGCCGCACTGGGCAAACTCGATGATCCGCACCCCCTCGGCCCGCAGACTGTAACCGCAGATCTGGGCCAGCTCGGAGAGCAGCCAGATCTCGGTCTCCCCCTCCACCAGCAGCCAGCAACGGGCAAACAGCGACATGGGGCGGTTGATCCGCACATGGAAGGCGATCTTGCGCAGATCGTCGCTGCTGTAGCGCTCGCCTCCCAGTTGGTGACAGAGGATATCCTGCTGCCGACGCACCAGCCGCCGCACCTGATTGAGCGGCAGGGAAGAGAGCAGATCTCCCGAGTTGGTGGTGAGCAGCTTCTGGCCCGGCAGTTGTTCCAGCAGCCCCCACGCCAGCGCCAGCATGGTCGGGTGCAGCCGGCTCTCCGGGTCCTCCAGGATCATGATGGGACGGGCCCCCTCCTCCAGCTCCCGGTTGCCGCGCGCCTGCAGCAGGGTCGCCGCCATCCCCGCCATCGCCAGTTGCAGCGCGCGGTTGTCGGCGCGGCGCAGCAGGGTATGCAGGTTGCCCGGATTGCGCAGGGTCATGGGGCGATTGATGATATCGCGCTGACTGCGTGGCTTGTTCTTGATAGGGGCCAGGGCGTTGAAGTAGTGATCCATCAGCTGGCGCACCGCCTGCAACGCCTCTTTGAGCTCTGGTTCGCCGATCCGCTGGGGTTCGTCGATCAGCTTGTCTGCCAGCTCGCTCAGGCGATGCTCGGAGAGATCTCCCCACTGCAATGTTTCCACCCCGTTGCGAGCGGTACGGGCGTCCCGCAGCCGGAACACCGGGTTCATGGTGATCAGCATGCAGACCAGCTCGTGGGTGTTGGCGATGGGCAGGCTCTTGCCTACCCCGTCGAGAAAGTCGTGAATGGTGAGCACAGAGCCATCCGCCTGCAGCTCGGCGCTGGCGCGATAGTGAATGCGGTGGAATTTGTCCTTGTGCAGCACCCAGGAGGGGCAAAGACGGGCCAGCCGACGGGAGTGCTGACACATCTGGGGTCTGTGCTCACTGAAGGTGAGCACCAGTTGCAGGTGGCGCGCCGGGGCCAATTCGGGATCTTCCGGTTGGTGAAAATCCTCGGCGGTGAACTGATAGGGCTCGGCATCCTGCCCCAGCAGACACCAGAGGGCGCGCAGCAGGCTTGATTTGCCCCAGGTATTTTCACCAATCAGCACCGTTGTCTGATCGAGCCCGAGCGACAGGCGATTTATACCGCGAAAACCTTTGACTTCAATACGTTCCAGAAACATCCAGCCATGTCCACATCATTGTGATGGGGCAATAGTGGCAAAGTTACCGGAAAAATCCTATCGCAGGCGGGGCTTTTTCAACGTGAACTGTGAGGCACTGCAGGTTCGGGAGGGGTAACAACAGCGGTGCGATCTTGCGGGGCATTCCAGTGGCTGAACCAGAGATGACGGGTACGGATTTGACGTTTGCGATAATTCAATGGGCATTCCTTTCAATGGATAAGTGGTAGAGAGTACACCTCTTTTGCCCAAAGTCTCAGGGTTATCTGTGACGAGAAGATGACAATTGCGCCCGCCACTGCCCCGGCGTCAAACCAAACGCCTCGCGAAAACGATTGCCAAAATGGGCCTGGGAAGAGAAGCCACACTGACTGGCGATGCTGGCCAGCGGCTCGGGGCCAGCCAACAGCTGTTTGGCCCGTTTGAGCCGCAGCCCAAGCAGATAACGATGGGGCGGGCAGCCGAGACTCTGGCCGAACATGCGGGCAAAGTGATACTCGCTCAGCCCCGCCTGCTGGGCCAGCTCTGCCAGCGTGACCGAATCGGCCAGATGGGCCTGCAGATACTCCTGCACCCGTTTGATCACCACGGGCGCCAGCCCGCCGCGTAGAGGCGGCAGACCGGGCAGACCGGGAGCCTCCTCGGTGTGGTGGCGGTAGGCGTGGAGGATCAACATCCAGGCGCCGTGGGAAAGTGCCAGCCGATCGACCCCGTGCTGCCACTGCAGTTGCATCAACTGTCGCTGCACCAGTCCGGCCGCCTGCGGATCGTCGATAAAGGTCTTGTCCACCAGTTGCAGGTGACGCCCCTCCTTGTCACACACCTCCTCGGCGATACGGGTGAGGTGAGCCGGGGTGAAGTAGAGATGAAAGAAGCGAAACTCTTCACGCACCAGCCACTCGGATCTGTGGTGATCCGGCATGATACACACCTTGCCGGTGCCACCGTGGCCACCCGGCCCATCGAGTCGCTCGGTCTGCTCGCCCCCTTGCAGATAGACGCTCAGGGTGTGGTGGCCCGGCTTGTGATAGCGGGTCTGGTCATAGCAGTTGCGCCAACTGGCTACCCCGAGCCCGGGTTCGAGCCAGCAGGCGTCCTCCAGCCTGGCACCGGTGCTGACCAGTGCATCAAATACCCCTGCTGTTTTCATTCGCCCCTGCCACCTGTTCCGGTTATTTGCGCGGCTCTCCCGCCTGCCATCCATCTTACCGACCGCGCCCGCAGATGACAGCGCAGGACGATGAAAAACCGCAAGATGGTGCAATCCAGCAATCAGGGCTCGCCCCATAGTGGGTCATCTCTCTCCCTGACTCACCGGAACTGTGATGAACCTGATGCTCTATCTTGCCACCGTGCTTATCTGGGGCAGCACCTGGATTGCTATCGCCTGGCAACTTGGCCCCATCCCCATCGAGGTGTCGGTGCTCTACCGCTTCCTGCTGGCAGCGGTTGCGCTGTTTGCCCTGCTCACCGCCAGCGGCCGCTTTCCGCGCCTGCCGTGGCATGGCCAGCGCTATGCGGCGCTGCTCGGTGCCCTGCTCTTTTCCACCAACTTTCTCTGCTTCTACCACGCCACACGCTATATCCCGAGCGGCATGTCGGCGGTGATCTTCGCCAGTGCCAGCATCTTCAACGGCCTCAACCTCTGGCTGTTCGAGAACAAGCGCCCCACCCTGCGCTGGTTGCAAGGCTCCTTGCTGGGACTCTTTGGCACCCTGTTACTGTTCTGGCCGGTGCTGGCAGATGCGCAACTGGGTGCAAACGGCTGGAAGGGGCTGCTGCTCGCCTGCGGCGGCACCCTCTGCTTTTCGCTGGGCAATCTGGTCTCGGCACGAGGCCAACGCCACGGCTACCACGTACTGCAACTGGTGCCCTGGGGCATGGTTTACGGCGTGGTGCTGTTGCTGGGCTGGGTCATATTGCTCGGGCAGCAACTGGTGGTGCCGACCGATGGCCACTATCTGGCGGCCATGGTCTATCTCGCCCTGTTTGGCTCGGTAATCGCTTTTACCGCCTACCTGACCCTGGTGGGGCGCATCGGTGCCAGCAAGGCCTCCTACGCGACCGTGCTCTTTCCGCTGGTGGCGCTTACCCTCTCCACCTTCTACGAAGGTTTTGTCTGGCAGCCTGTCTCGGTGGCCGGAGTGGTGGTGAGCCTCATCGGCAATCTGGTGATCTTCGCGCCGCCCTTAAGCGAGTGGCGCATTCCACCAGCCAAGGCAGCAAACGACCCTTGCTCCTGAGCCAGTCAGCCCCTAAGGTAGCGCCATTCGATAGGTATGATGGCGACACGAGAGGGCGAGATGTTACTGGAAGGGCTGGAGACGCTGAGCCTGCTGGCGAGTGAAGGGACCATGGCCAAGGTGGCCAGTCGCCTCTATATCAGCCAGTCGGCGGTAAGCAAGCGGATTGCCCAGCTGGAGCTGCGCCTTGGCAAGAAGCTGATCGAGCCGGAGGGGCGCCAGATCCGCCTCACCCCGCAGGCGCAGGAGCTGCTGGAACGAGTGGCCCCGAGCTTGGCCGAAATGAAGGGGGTGCTGGCCGATAGTCAGGATCTGGCGGATCAGAGCCCCCTCCCCATCGCCTGCTCCGAAACCCTGCTGGCCGGTTATCTCGCCCACTTCATGCGCGACTATCTGGAGCGCGATCCCCACCTTGCCCTCTCCACCCACCACACGCCGGTCATTCTGGCGCGGGTGCGCAGCGGTGATGCCCTGCTCGGCATCTGCGCCGGTCGGCTACCACCCGGCCATGGCCTCGGCGCCGATCTGCTGCTTGAGGAGCCCTTCTATCTGGTGGGTGAAACGCAGCAGAGCCTGCCACCAGCCAGCGCAGAAAGCAGGCGCAAGATCCTCACCATGGATCTGGAGAACCCCTCCAACCGCTACCTGCGCGAACCGCTGGCAGATATGGGATTGGAGCCCGCCATGGAGCTCGACTCCTATCTTGCGCTCATCGAACTCGCCAAGGCAGGCATTGGCCCTGTGCTGCTCCCCGCTGGCCTGCTGGGGCTGGTGGGAGAACAGGGGAAGATGGCGCGCCCACTGCCCGGACTGGGCCGCCCCCTTCATCTAGTCTACCGGCCAAACAGCCTAAAGCGAGAGCGGATCGCCAGGCTGGTGAGCGCCTTGCACCAACACTTTCGCCACTGCAGCGACACGCCGCGCTAGCCGTGTAAACCCGCCAGATGTGACAACGGGGCCCAAGGGCCCCGTAAACATCAAATTGTCACACACTCGCCGCGGCTCAGATCCAGGCAAACAGCTCGGGATACTGGCTCCACACCAGCTTGGCAGACATCAGCAAGGAGACTGTCACCAGCAGCGGCTTGATCAGTTTCACCCCTTTTTTCAGCACCATTTTGGAGCCAAAGCGGGCGCCGATAAACTGCCCCAGCGCCATGCAAAAACCGACACTCCACACCACCTTGCCACCGAGAGCAAAGAACAGCAGAGAAGCGATATTCGAGGTGAAGTTGAGCAGCTTGGTATGGGCGGTGGCGCGCGCCATGCCAAAACCCGCCAGCGCCACGAAACCGATGGCAAAAAACGAACCTGTGCCCGGCCCGAAAAACCCGTCATAAAAGCCGACACCGCCCCCCACCAGCAGCGCAAACAGCATGGGAGTCAGACGGCGGGAGCTCTCGGCATCGCTTACCCGCGGCGAGAAGTAGAAGTAGCAGGCAAAGGCCATCAGCAGGAAAGGGAGCAGGCGCTCGAGAATGGCGGCGTCTATGGTCTGCACCGCCAGCGTGCCGATAGCCGCACCGATAAAGGTGCAGATCACCGCAGGCCAGATCATGGCCCACTCCAGCAGCCCCTTGCGGGCATAGAACCAGGTGGCAGAGAAGGAGCCAAAACTGCTCTGCAGCTTGTTGGTGCCAAGCACCAGCGCGGGGGGCATGCCGGTGGCCAGCAGAGCAGGCACCGTCAACAGGCCGCCGCCACCAGCGATGGCATCGATAAAGCCGGCGACAAGCGCCACACCGAACAGGGCAAACAGGGTAACCAGTTCCAATTCCATCCATAGACCTCACGAGAGTGGGTTGCCCGAAGGGTCGAGCAACCAGAGAACACCAAAACGACGTTGTGCGGGGGGCTGCACAGGCTGTCCGCTATCCTAACGGGCCACTGACCATGAATCTAACGAAACAGTGGCAGCCAATTGATTCCTGATTTTCATTAATTTGAGCTGTCAGGCCCCTGCCCCCTCAGAGGGCCAGTTAGCCAGCCGGTGAAGCGACGTTCGCTTCCTTGATGGCTGCCAGCGCCTCACAGAGATGATCCTCATCGGCACCGGGGAAACGGCTGACCCGACCGGCCATGTAGCGGCTGCTGAACAAGTTGAACCAGTGCTGCAGTGCCTGCCCCGCCTTGAGCTCTCCCGCCACTTCCAGCACGCAGGCCGCCACTTCGGCGGTACAGAGGTGCTCGTCGCAGTTAGCGACCCGCATACCGTAGGTGGAGAGCGTATCGGGTTTGATGGCGAGCACCGGAAAACCGTCCAGATAGGGGCTCTTGTTGAACATCTTGCGCGCCTCAGGCCAGGTGCCGTCGAGCAGGATAAAGAGCGGTTTTTTCCCCGGTGCCAGCGTCACCTCACCGGTCAGGCGGGCAGGCGCCTTCTCGCAAGCGGGAAAGACTACATAGGGCTGCCAGGCGGGATCGGCCAGCAGGGCCAGCAGCTCGGGATGGGGCTGGGTGCGAGACCAGAGAAAGGCCCAGGTGGTATCCGGCAACACATCGGCGATGAGGCGACCGGTGTTGGAGGGCTTCATCGGCTCGCTATCATACATCAGCAGGCAGAAACCGGCCTCCGCTTTGAGCTCGGGGCGCCACTCGCAGGCACACCAATCCTCGCGCAGCTGACAGGCCGGACAGCGGGCCAGGGTGCCGCCACGGGCAAGAAACGGTCGGGTAGATATACTCTTGCGCCAGGCCCGCAGGCGGTTGACGGCGTGATCAGGAACAGGCTTCATCTAGGTTCACAACTGGAGTCAAAACAGGAACGGCAGCAATACATACCAACATGTCATGGTGCCACAGGGCACGATAACAGGGGGCTGCCGGAAAAGCGCAAGATTGTACCCAGTTACGCGCTGGCGGAACAGCAATCCCTGCCCCTTTCGCCAGATGCAGTGCCAACTCCTCTTGCCTTACGACTCCTGACAGCTGCGCAGCAGCTCCAGCAACAGGCTGCCATCGCGCAGTGCCTTGTGCACCTGCACCGAAGTGGGCTTGGTGGGATCTTCGTAGAAGTGGGTGGATTCAATCTGCAGCCGCACCAGATATTCGGCGGGCAACTGGCTGGCCAGCGACTGGTGCAGCATGGGGAACAGCAGCCGATCGGCACGGGTGATCTCACCCCCGAGCAGCAGCTTGCCCGGATTGAGCAGGCAGATGAGGTTGGAGAGCACCTTGGAGAGGCGACCCGCCGCTTGATGGAGAATATCCTGACAGAGGCCGTTGCCTGCCAGCGCCAGCTCGCACAGCTCGCGGATGGTGACGATCTCGGGCAAGTCGTGCTCCTGCATCCGCTCGCGCAGATCCCGGTATTGCGCCTCCAGCGCCTGATTGGTCACCAGGGTGCAGGCGCAGCCAAAACCGCCGCAGTAGCAGCGCTGGCCATAGGGCTCGAGCTGCAGGTGGCTGAGATCGCCGAGCAGCGCATTCTCGCTCTCGATGAGCTGGCCATTGACCACCATGCCAACCCCGATGTCGTTGTGGACAAACACCAGCACCGCATCGGCGCAATTCTTGGCAGCCCCCCACTCTCGCTCGGCCTGGATCCAGGTGCGCACGTCTCCGCTCACCAGCACAGGTACCGAGAACGCCTGTTGCAGAGTCGGGCCAAGGGGCCAGTTGCGCAGATCGTAAAAGGGGAAGTGCTTGACCATGCCGGAGTGGCGCTCTACCTGACCTGGCAGACAGAGGGCTATACAGGCCAGACTGAGGGACTTTCTCGGCAAAAACACCTTGATGGCATGCACCAGACTGCCCAGCAGATCGGCGCGCTCCTCCTCGGTAAAGAGGTGGCGCTGGCGAGCCAGCGAGCGACCGGAGAAGTCAAACAGCGCCATATCCACGTAACCACGGCCAAGACGCATGGAGAGAAACTGGAAGCGGCGCTCGTTAATGCGCAGCAAGGTCTGACGACGGCCGCGCCCCACCGAACTTTCACCACAGGTAACCACCAGCCCCCCATCGAGCAGTTCCCGGGTGATCTTGGTGATACTGGCTGGCGAGAGACCGGTCAGGCGGGAGAGATCGGTGCGCGACAGCTCCTTGTGCTCTTCCAGGCTGGCATAGACCAGGCCGTAGTTGAGCTGCCGGATCAAATCGATACTACCTTTCACGATCTCATTCATAGGGTATGGGGCAAAGGCTGAAAAAAAGAGGCTGGCAATTTTCACACATTATTGGTCAATCCCCAAATAAAGTGCGGCCTGAACCGGGGGTCAGGCCGCATCTTGTGGTTGCCGTCACGGACCATTGCAAGATCAATAACGGAATTGCGAGACCAGTTTGCGCAATTTGTCACCGGTATTGGCCAGATCGCGGGTGGTGCTGTTGGATTCCACCGCCGCGCTGGTCAGCTCGCTGACAATCTGCTGAATGGCCACCAGGTTCTTGTTGATCTCCTCCGATACCGCGTGTTGCTCCTCGGCGGCGGTGGCGATCTGGATGTTCATGTCGTTGATGGTACTGACCGCCATCACCATGCTGTCGAGGGAGCTGGCGATATGGCTCGCCTCCTGCACCGTCTCCTGGCTGCGATCCTCGCTCGCCTGCATCACCTCCACCGCCTGCTTCACCCCGCCCTGCAGACGTTGCAGCATCTCGTTGATCTCCTTGGTGCTTTGTTGGGTACGACCGGCCAGCGAACGCACCTCGTCCGCCACCACCGCAAAGCCGCGTCCCTGCTCACCGGCACGGGCCGCCTCGATGGCAGCGTTCAGCGCCAGCAGGTTGGTCTGTTCGGCAATGCCGCGAATGACCTCCACCACCGAGCCGATCTTGGCGGTCTCTTGCGCCAATTGTTCGATAACGCCGGAGGCAGTATGCACCTCCCCCACCAGCCGGTTGATACTGTTGATGGCCCCGCTCACCACACCCCGGGCGGCGTCCGATTCACGGGCCGCATCGCTGGTTGCCGTCGCGGCATTGGAGGCACTGGCCGCCACCTCCTGCGCGGTGGAGCTCATTTCGGTCACCGCTGTGACCACCTGATCGGTCTCGCGACTGTGACCCTGCATCTGATGGTCATAGTGCTCGCTCAGATGGTGCAACTTGTCGACCGCGCTAAAGAGGTGGTTGCTGGTCTCGCCCACCTGACTTACCACCGACTGGATCCGCTCGACAAAGCGGTTGAAAGCGCTGGCCAGCTGGCCAATCTCATCCTGGCTCTGCACCTTGAGGCGCTGGGTCAGATCCCCGTCGCCGTTGGCGATATCGTTCAATGCCAGTACCGCATCCGCCAGCGGCTTGGTGACCCGGTTGCCCACAATAACGGTCGCCGCCAGGGTGATACCGAGGATCAGCAGGATCACCAGCACACTGCTCTGCAACGAGGCATGCATGTTGCTCTCGCGCTCTGCCCGCAAGGCTGCAAGTTCGTTGTCGATATCATCGATATAAAAACCGGTGCCAATGGCCCACTGGTATTTGTCCAGCACCAGAGTAAAGGCCAGTTTAGGTGCATCGCGACCGATGGAGGGCTTGGCCGTCCAGTATTCGGTAAATCCATCCCCCTGACGGGCCGACTTGAGGATCTCCTGGATCAGCAACTTGCCCTTGGCATCCTTGTCGTTCCAGCGGTTTTTCCCCTCCAGCTCGGTACGCACCGGCAACAGTATGGTGTTGCCCTCGAAGTCATAGACAAAGAAGTAGCCATCACTGCTGTAACGCAGCGGTCTGAGCAACTCTTTGACCTTTTGACGATTTTCCGGAGAATCCGGCAGAGAATACACGGCATCGACGGCGGTTTTGGCCATCATGATGTAACTGCTGAGCAGCGCTTTACGCTCTTTGATGGCATTTTCCCTCGCCACCACCAGATCAGACTCCAGATCGCGCTTGGAGACCATGTAGTTACTGAGATTGACCACCAGGGCCATCAGCAGCACGGGTACTGCACCCAGTAACAGGATTTTCTGCTTTAGCGTCATCTTTCACATCCTTGCAGCTGTTTTTATTGGAATTCCTTGCTTACTCATCAGTATAGGTGCTGGCAGGGCGAGCCCAGCTTTCGTTACAATTCCCTTAAACAAATCGGCCAGAACGTGAAAATCATGAATCTTTGTCCTTGCGGCTCAACCCTTTCTCTCGAATTGTGCTGTGGCTCACATCACAGTGGCGCTGTGGCTGACACCCCGGAACAGCTGATGCGCTCTCGCTACAGCGCTTTTGTGCTCAGTCTGGGGGAGTATCTGGTCCATAGCTGGCACCCGGCCCACCTTGGCGGCCTCACCGCCGAAGAGCTTTCACGCATCGACACCCGTTGGGATGGTCTCGAGATCATCGCCAGCCAGGGCGGCCCGGAGGATGAAACCGGGATGGTGGAGTTCAAAGCCTGGTTTCTGGAGGGGGATGAGCGTCACTGCCTCCATGAGCGTTCCCGCTTCGTGCGTTATCAGGGACGCTGGGTCTACACCGAGGGAGAGCAGGATCCGGCCCCCCTCAAAACCGGCCGCAACGATCCCTGTCCCTGTGGCAGCGGCAAAAAGCACAAGAAGTGCTGCGGCTGACCCATAACACACCCACCAGACTCGTCAAACAGTGACAAGGGGCATCCGATGCCCCTTTTTTGTGTCTGCCATTCGCCACCAGCCCATTAACCGATGCGATGACAAGCGTGACAAATGTCACATAATGCTCATTAATGCGCGAGCAAATGAGCGTTTGCGAGCGCAAATTTGGCCCATATCAAACATTTTCACTCAGAAGTAGGCCACACTGGCCTCATCTGGAAGAGATGAGACGGGCAACAATGAAAAGAATAACTACACAAGTCGTCATCATAGGCGGCGGTGCCACAGGGGCCGGCATCATGCGCGATTGCGCACTGCGCGGCATCGACTGCATCCTGCTCGAGCGCGATGATATCGCCGCCGGCACCACCGGCCGCAACCACGGCCTGCTCCACTCCGGTGCCCGCTACGCGGTGACGGATCAGGAGTCCGCCCGCGAATGCATCCAGGAAAACCGCATCCTCAAGCGGATCGCCAGCCACTGTGTCGAGGACACGGGCGGCCTCTTCCTCACCCTGCCGGAAGATGACATCAATTTCCAAACCACCTTTATGGATGCCTGCGCCCTGGCCGGTATCGAAACCCGCCAGCTCGATCCCGGTGAAGCCTTGCGGCTCGAGCCCAACGCCAACCCGGCGATGATCGGCGCCATCCATGTACCGGATGGTACGGTCGACCCGTTCCGCCTCGCCGCAGCCAATGTGCTGGACGCCAAAGAGCATGGCGCCCGCATTTTCACCCACTGCAAGGTACTGGGACTCTTGCGCACACAAGATCGGGTGCACGGGGTCAAGGCCATCAACACCCGCACCGGCGAAGCGTTCGAGGTGGAGTGTCAGGAAGTGATCAACGCCGCCGGCATCTGGGGCCAGCAAATTTGCGAATATGCCGATCTCGGCATCCGCATGTTCCCGGCCAAGGGCTCCCTGCTCATCATGGATTACCGCATCAACCAGCTGGTGCTCAACCGCGCCCGCAAACCGGCGGATGCGGACATTCTGGTGCCGGGCGATACCATCTCCCTCATCGGCACCACCTCCAGTCGCATCGATTACAACAAGATTGACCAGCTCACCGTCGAGCCCGAAGAGGTTGAGGTGCTGCTGCGCGAGGGGATCAAGCTTGCCCCCATCATGGCGCGCACCCGTCTGCTGCGCGCCTACGCCGGGGTGCGCCCGCTGGTAGCGGTGGACGGTGACGACACCGGCCGCAACATCAGTCGCGGCATCGTGCTGCTCGATCACGCCGAGCGCGACGGCCTCAAGGGCTTCAACACCATCACCGGCGGCAAGCTGATGACCTACCGCCTGATGGCGGAGTGGGCCACCGATCTGCTGGCCAAGAAACTCGGCAACAGCAAACCCTGCCAGACCGCCGAACTGAGCCTGCCCGGCTCGCGGGATCCGGAAAAGGTCTCCGCCCCCGGCCTCTCGGTGCCGGTCGAAGGCTCAGCCCAATACCGCCACGGCGAACGGGTCATCGCCTTCTTCCGTGACAATCCCAAGGCCAATGCCCTCATCTGCGAGTGCGAAATGGTCACCGCGGGTGAAATCGAATACGCCCTGCGCGAGCTGGATGTGGACAACCTCATCGACCTGCGCCGCCGCACCCGCCTCGGCATGGGCCCCTGCCAAGGCGAGCTGTGCGCCTATCGCGCCGCTGGCCTGATGCAGGAGTATGGCAAGGCTGACGGTCGTCAGGCCTGTGTCATGCTGCGCCAGTTCCTGGAAGAGCGCTACAAGGGGACCCGCCCGGTGCTGTGGGGCGATGCCCTGCGCGAGGCCGAGTTCACCTACTGGATCTACGAAGGGCTGTTTGGCCTGGGGGAATGGACGGCGCCACAGCTGGTCGCCGATACCCCACGCGACCCAACCAGCGAGACCACTCACAAGGAGAGCCGTCATGAAGTTTGACAATATCGTTATCGGCGGTGGCATGGCGGGACTCTCGGCTGCCCTGCGGCTGGTGGAGGCAGGCCAGAAGACCCTGCTGATGGCCTCCGGCCAGAGTGCCCTGCACTTCTCCTCCGGCTCGGTCGACCTACTCGAAAGCGAGGGGGATCCCCGCGCAGCCCTGCCTGCCTTTATGGCAGCCCATCCGGATCACCCCTACAGCAAGGTGGGGATGCAAAGTATCGAAGCGAGTCTGGCCGATCTGCAGCGCCACTGCGCCGAGCAGGGATTGCCGCTGATTCGCCACGACACCAATCACCAGCGCCTGACTCCCATCGGTACCCTCAAGCGCACCTGGCTCTCCCCCGATACCTGTGCCTGCGTCACCGATGCGCCGATCCCGGACGTGCTGCTGCTGGCCACCCTCGAGGGCTTTCGCGACTTTCATCCGGCACTGGCGGCCGCCAATCTGGCGACCCATCCGCGCTTTGCCCACTGCCGCATTCTGACCGGCGAAATCCGCCTGCCCCAGCTGGCCGAATTCAGCCGCAACCCCCACGAGTTTCGCTCAGCCGACATCGCGCGCCTGTGTGACAAACACCATCTGGTAGCGGACCTGGCCCACGAGATCAGCCGCATGGTGCAGGAGAGCGGCGTACCCGGCTGCCGCCATATCGTGCTGCCCGCCTGTCTTTCGCTGGGGCTGGTAGGCCCGCGTCTGGCGGAGCTGGAGCAGCGCACCGGCTGCACCATCAAGGAGGTGGCCACCATGCCGCCGTCTCTGATCGGAATGAGAATGCAGGAGGCGCTCAAGCGCCGCTTTATGGCCCTTGGTGGCACCTTCCTCACCAGTGAGCGGGTGCTGGGCGCCCGTTACGAAGGTGACCGGGTAGTCGGCGTACATACCCAGAATGGCGATGATCAGCTGTTCGAGGCGGACAACTTCGTGCTTGCCTCCGGCAGCTTCTTCAGCCGTGGGCTGGAATCCCGTCTGCGTGGCATTCGCGAACCCATCTTCGATGCCGATGTGTTGAGTCTGGAGGAGCGTGATGCCTGGGCCGGTCGTCGCCTGTTTGACCATCACCCCTTCATGGGCTTCGGGGTCAAGACCGACGACAAACTCAGAGTGCTGCGTGGCGGCAAGCCGCTCACCAACCTCTATGGCGCGGGCAGTGTCTTGGCCCATTACGACCCAATTCGTGAAGGTTCCGGCTCCGGCGTTGCCGTTGCCACCGGCTGGCAGGCTGCCGGCCATATTCTGGGCGCCGCCCAATGATGATTTTGTCCCATATCCCGTGCCTTCACACCCTACGGGAGGAGAACTGACATGCTACTGGATCATGCCAATCAAACTTTCGATCAGTGCATCAAATGCACCGTCTGTACCGCATACTGCCCGGTGGCCAAGGCCAACCCCGCCTACCCCGGCCCGAAACAGGCGGGCCCGGATGGGGAGCGGCTGCGGATCAAGAGCCCGGAGCTCTTTGACAGCGCCCTCAAGCACTGCACCAACTGCAAGCGCTGCGAAGTAGCCTGTCCGAGCGGGGTGCGCATCGGCGACATCATCGCCAAGGCCAAACACCAGTACAGCGGCTTTAAGCCGGGGATCCGCGAGTTCGTGCTCTCCCACACCGATCTGATGGGCAGCATGTCTACCCTGATGGCCCCGGTGGTCAACTTCACCACCGGCCTCAAGCCGATGAAGCTGGTGCTGGACAAGGCGCTGGGGGTCTCCTCCCACCGCGACCTGCCCAAATACTCCCAGGGCACTTTCCGCGGCTGGTACAAAAAGCAGAAGGCGACCCAGGCCAGTTATAAGCGCCAGATCGCCTACTTCCACGGCTGCTATGTCAACTACAACCACCCGCAGCTTGGCAAGGAGCTGGTGCAGGTGCTCAACGCCATGAACATCGGTGTCCAGCTGCTGGAGCGGGAGAAGTGCTGTGGCGTACCGCTCATTGCCAACGGCTTCATGGACAAGGCCAAGCAGCAGGCGGCCTTTAATATCAAGCAGATGGAGAACTCCCTGCTGGGTAACGAGATGCCGCTGCTGGCCACCTCCTCCACCTGCGGCTTTACCCTGCGCGATGAATACCCCCACCTGCTGGAGCAGGACAACCACAAGGTACGGGATCGCATCTCGCTGGTGACCCGCTTCCTGTGGAACGAGTTCTACAAGGGCAACAAACCGGCGATGAAGCCGCTCAATCTGCACATCGCCTACCACACCCCCTGCCACATGGAAAAAATGGGGGGCGTCATCTACACCCTCGAATTGCTGCGCGCCATTCCCGGAGTCAAGGTGACGGTGCTGGAGTCCCAGTGCTGTGGTATCGCCGGCACCTACGGCTTCAAGTCGGAGAACTACCAGACCAGCCAGACCATCGGCGAGGGGCTGTTTGATCAAATCAACCGCCTCTCCCCCGACCTGGTGATCACCGACTGCGAGACCTGCAAATGGCAGATCGAGATGAGCACCAGCTTCCGCTGTGAACATCCGATCCACCTGCTGGCCCAGGCGCTCGCCTGAATCCCCGGCCCTTACGGCCGCATAAAAACAATCCACGCAGAGATAAACAAAGAGCCGGCAATTGCCGGCTCTTCTTTTTTACGCTTCACGCACGCTATCAGGGGTGCTGGATGATCAGGCTATGTTGATCTTCCAGCATGCTCTGCAGGATATCGTGGGACGAGGTGCTGGTGAGATTCCAGCTGGTCAGGTCCACATCCTTCAAGGTGATCTGCTGAGTTATCTGGCCATCACCCGCGGGGGAAACCGAGAGATTCACATCACTCAGGCCATTGCTCCCCGTGGTCACCGAGGCGGAGAGATGCTTGAGCAGATCATCGACACCATTGCCAGTGACCCCTTGCAGCATGTCAGCCAGATCGATCTTGTCCCCCTGTTCCGGATGGAAGTCAGTGATGGTATCGATGGCGGGCTGCCCCTGACTCCCTTCGTCCCCGTGCTGCCAAACGAAGAGATCGCTGCCAGCCCCGCCGGTGAGAATGTCGTTGCCATGCCCCCCCAATAGACGGTCATCGCCAGAGGAGCCAAACAGCCAATCCCCCTGATCGGAACCGACCAGCTCATGACCACTCTGGCCGTGCACCGTAATGGTCTCAAGGGGCGTACTGACGGTTGAACCGCCGACATTCGACTCGGCACTGATCCCCAGCACATGGTCACCATCGCCAAAACCGCTGAAGTAGAGCGGAACCGAGTGATCGGCCGGGATCAGCCAGTCGCCATTGCTATCGGCATGACCGATGCTCTGACCATGCTCATCCTGCACCTGCGCCCCATTCAGGCCGCTGATGCGGATGGAGAGCTCACCGGTGGCCGGATTGACCACGCTGGCGTTGATGCCAAGGGGGATAACGGCCCCCTGCAAGGCATGGAACGCATGCTGATCCACCGTCAGACCCGGCATATCCGGCTCGGGAGTGACAGTGATGGTCACCTGATCGGTGTCGCTCAGAGAACCGCCCGCACCGCTGTTGCCCTGATCGGAGGTAGTGACGGTAAGGGTATCCTCTCCCCAGAAATCTGTGGCCGGTTCATAGTGCAGGTTGCTTGCCAGCAACTGGTTGAGATCGGCCAGCGACCCCACCAGAGTGATCTCGCTGGTACCCGCCCCCTGCACCATCACGGCACCGGTTGCACCCAGCAAGGTCAGCACACCATGCTCGACCCGCAGCACCATGGAGACAGGCGCACTGCCTGCATCCACATCCTTCACGCTGACGCCGGAGAGCGACAGGGAGCCATCTTCCTTCACCGTCATGCTGCCAGGCAGCTGATTGACCGGGGCATCATTGACCGGCTGCACCTCGATGGGCAGCACATCGGTATCGCTGAGTGCCCCGCCACTACCCGTGTTCCCCTGATCGTTGGTGACCATGGTCAGGGCGTCATTGCCGTAGAAATCACTGTTGCCCTGATAGGTCACCCCACCAGAGAGCAAGGCATTGAGATCGGCCAGCGTGCCGGTCAGCACCAGCGAACCGGTGCCGTTGCCGACCACCGTCACGCCGCTGCCAGCAGGCAACGTCAGGGTGCCATGCTCCACCGACAGGGTGATCTTGATGGGGCTGCTGCCCGCGTCCACATCTTTCACCTGCAAACCGTGGATGACGAAAGGCTGATCTTCCTGCGCGACCTGAGGAGCCGTTGGCAATACGTTGATTGGCGCATCGTTGACCGGACTCACCTCCACATGGATGGTGCCATTGACCTCGGGGCCGAGGGCGCCGTTGTCGAGGCTCTGGGCGGTGATCTTGAGATCCAGTGCACCGTTGGCATCATTGGTCACCAGCTCGACAGCCCCCAGCTTGCCGCCCTCGGTAGTGACCTGCCAGCGACCGCCACCCAGATCAACAACCGTCCCCGCCACGCCATTTGGCAAGCGGATCTCGGCACCATCAGGCACCCCTTCGATGGTGACCCGCACCTGCTCGTGCTTGTTCTCATGCACATTACCCGCACTGCCGCCGGTTGGCTGGGAATCCCGGGTCTCCAGCCCCAGCTCCAGCGTGATCACATCCCCCTCGGTACCGCTCGCCTGATCCTGAATATCGGCGATAAGGGCATCCCCTACCGGCGTCACGGTGACGGTAAAGCTGCCACTGGTTTCGAGGGGAATGGTGAGCCCCTTGTCCAGGGTAAAGGCGCTGAGTGACAGCTCCACGGTGCCGCTGAAGTCAGCTGGCGGGATCAGGGTCAGCTTGGAGAAATCGGTCCCCACGGGTACCTGCCAGACGCCGCCACCATTGTTGACCGCCGGAGCCGACAGGGTGAAGCCATCCGGTACCCCCTTGATCTGCAGCGCGACGATCTGCTCCGAGCCATCGTTATCGATTAGGGTTGCGCCAAATCCGGCAAGGTTGACCGTGCCATCCTCGCTCCCGGTGACGCTATGCACCGAGAGCTGGGCCGGATCGTTGACCGGTCTCACCTCAAAGCCGACCTGCCCGCTCCAGCTGCCGCTGTCAGTCACCTGCTGGCCGCCGACCAGCGCGGTATCGACGATATCGACCTTGATGTCGAGCGGTACCTGACCGCTGAAATGCTCTTTGGGCACAAACACCAAATCCTTAAGTGCCGCCATATCACTCACAACCAGAATGTTGACCGGCTTGCCGCTGCCATCGAGGAAGTAACCATATTTCGCATCCACCGTGATGGTGACCCGCTCAACGGTTTCGAGACCGCCGCCCGCGATGGAGGGGCTGATATCGGCCAGTTTGACCGACAAGTCGAGGTGAATGTGGGTATCTTCCAGATTGTCCGGCTGTCCGTCCTGGTTGGTGTCCTGCACGGTCAGTGTCAGTTCCGGATGCTCGCCACGACCACCATTCACATCGACCACGGGGGCCACATCGACCCGTACCGTACTGCTGTCGACCTTGATGTCGCCACTGGCGGTATCCGTGTTGACCACCTTCACCTCGATATTCAGCGAACCGGCAAAGTCTTGCGGCAAGCCGAGGGTCAACCCTTCCAGGCCCGCCAGTGACGGCGGCACCTTGATGACGTATTCACCGGTCGAGATGTTGTACTCGGCCCCGCTGATGGTGACGCCCGCCGGCAATCCCTTGAGGACAATGGTCACCTCGTCGCTCGCCTGGTCGGCGGCGCCGATATGGATCACGCCTTTGAGCTGCTGACCAAAATCAACCCGGATATCCTCCTTGCCCACCAGCACGGCGCTGTCGTCGATATCGACAGTCGCCGCCGGTGTCTTGGGCGTCACTGGCTGGTTCTCAAATTCGGCACTGGTTTCCAGGCTCACTTTGACATGGGCACTGGCATCGCCATCATCGCCCCGGTCGATCACCATGGCATCGATGCGGATCGGTTCGACCTTGCCGACAAACCCGTCCGGCGCATGCAGCTTGAAGCTACCGAGATTGCCCGCCGGCACGATCCAGCTGCCGTTACCGTTGTTGATACCGCCAACCACCACGAACTGATCGCCTGCACCACCGTTCAACACCGGCAGGTTGATCACCAGATAGTCGATCTCCTCCACGCTCGAGGGATCGAGGTCGGTAAAGACGAAGCGTCCAGTCAGGTCTATATCAGCACCGCTCTGCCCCACGAGAGGTCCACCGCTCTGGGTAAGCACGCCATCGGGCTCCACCACGGCCTGGATATCGACATGCAGATTGCCATCGATCACCTTCTCGGCCACCGCGCCCGAATCCACATCATGCTGGGTCACGGTGACATGGCTCTGGATATTGGTATCCCGATCGCTATCCTCCGGCGCCTTCACCAGCAGTTGTCCCCCGTTGAGCAGGCTGTCGAGCTGGGCGGCAGTCAGGGTGACCTTGCCACTGACCACGGTCAGCTGGCTCTCGACACCGCCGACTCGCAGCCAGATCTGGTAGCCATCCTCCACCCCGGAGAGACTCAGCGCCGTGACTTTCTCGGCGCCGTCAGTAAGGGTCGGATGCCAGTCCAGCACGGTGAACTGATCTTCCAGGCCATGGCTGGTCTTGCTGTAGTCGGTGGCGTCAATCTCGGGTTCCACCTTGATATGCAGCGGCACCTCGAAGCTCTTGTGGTCGCCATCGTTCTCGGTCACCACCACCTTGGCGATCAGGTTCAAATCCGCCGTGCTGTTATGGGGCGGCTGAATAAGCAGGTTGCCAAAATCGGAGACATCGACCTGATAGGTCGGCTTGCCATGGGCGTCGAGTCCGGCAAAGGTAAGAGTCAGCTCTTTGCCATTGGCATCAAAGACCCGGGCACCTTCCGGCAGCCCTTGCAGCACCACGTTGAGGCTCTCGGAAGTGTCATGCGGGGTATCGACCCACTCGCCCGAGGTGAGGGTAAAGTTGAGCGGTGCCCGTCCATCCTCACCTACTGTGGTGGCATAGCCTGTCCCCTCGACCTCCCAGCCGGTATTGCCAAGCTCGAAATGGGGCTGATCCACCACCCCCACCAGATCCACATGAAGGGTCTGGGAGCCGGTCTCCTTTTCGTTCACCACGGTATGGGTCTGGCCGTTGGCATCGGTCAAGGTCGCCGTGTCTTTCACCACCCCCTTGATGGTCAGGTCGAAATCGACGTTGCTGTTTTTCGGCGGTTGCAGCTTGAGTTCGCCAATCCGATCAAAAGGAACCTCATAGTAACCGGCTATGTTCTGTGCAACGGCGGAACCACCCAGCAACAAGGTTGCACCGTCAGGCAGGCCACTGATGCGGACAAACATCTGCTCGGAGCCATCGAGTTTGTCACCCAGATGAGCAAGGGCGATCTTGCTGCCCAGATCGAGCAGGGTGTCTTCCTTGCCCTGAATGTCACGCACGGTGAGCTTGGCGTCATCGGCCACCGGATTGACATTGATCACCAGATCAATTTTGTCTCCCTGCGCCGTACCCTGGCCCGGAGCGATCGGGTTCTTCTCGGTGCTGATCGGCGTCACCGACAGCTTGATGTCACCACTGAAATCCTTGCCCGGAACCACAGTTACCTTGTTGATGTTGCCTGCCGAAACGGTGTAGATGCCACTGCTATTTGGCTTGAGCTCGACTCCGTCGAGCATCAGGGTTCCCTTGCCCGCTTCCAGCTTGATCTGATAGGTCAACGTCTCGGAGCTGTCGGTATCAGTCAGGCTCGCCTTGACGTCCAGCTTGATACCCGTGCTGTCTTCATTGGTGTCATAGTGGCGAGTGGTGTTGGCTGTGTCCCACATCGGCTTGTCGGCAACACCGCGTACCGTCACAGCCAGATCCCCCGTTACAGCCGCAGGTGCCGCCCCTTCGGTGACACCGACCTGCAGTTGCACCTGGAAGTGCAGCGGCTGACCGCCATTGCTCCAGCTCGACCAGTTGCTTGAAGGCACAAATGTCACCCCCTGAGTGGTGTAATGAACATTATCACTGGTCACCATGGCCGCGGGCGGCACGATAAACCACTTGCCATCAGCCGTAGTGGTCAGCGCTACGCCGTTGTAATAGAAGGTGCCATGGGCATTGGCAGGCGCCTGGATAAGCAACTGATCCACATGCTCACCGCGATCGAAATCGCCAATATCGAGCTGCATGTTGATAAGGATACCCAGCCTCGGGTCTTGCGCCCCCTGATCTTCGCTACCAATGGCTGCGCTAACGGTAAAGCGCACCGCTTCATCCTGCAGATTGAGGGTCAGTGTGCTGTCTGCACGATCGCCATCGCCATCGACCAGATGGGTAGTCACCACCTGACTGAGCTGACTTGCATCGTGATTGAAACCGGCCGCAGGCTTGAAGGAGTAGGATCCATCGGCAGAGATGGTCAGGGTTCCCATCACCTGCTTGCCATCGGGGCTCATCACATCTTGTATCAAAGAGCCATTGATGGCGTACGTCTGGCCATTGATGGTAATCGACTCGACACGGGCACCATCCGCACCTTCATTGGCAGTAGGCAGCAGATCGCCGGTCACGATACTGCTCCCCTCGCTCAGGGTATGAGCCAGCACAGTGCCGATAGGCATGTCATCTTGTACCGTCACGGTCACACTGACGTTCGGACTGCGGTCGCCATCGTGATCGGTGACAAACAGCGGCACTTCGATGGTCAACTCATCCTTGCCTTGTGCACCGTGATCAAGCTGGCCTACCAGATGGACGCTGTAACTGCCGTTAACATCGAGGTGGACCCAGAAAACGGGCTTGCCCCCCTCGGCCGTAGCCAGATACCAGCCGGTGCTGTGTGGAGCCAGCGTAACCGCTTTGCCACCCGACATGAGGTGATTGGCCTGATTGAATGCAGCCACATCCAGCTCAAGGGAGGCAACCCGATCCGAACCGGCTGTGATGGTCACCTTGCCACTATCGGTTTCTCCACTCTCTGCTGGTGTGGTCCCCGGATGCTGACCGTTCACTGCATCGAGATCAGACTCCTCGACCCGAACCGGTTCAATGGCGGATATGATCGGGTTGATGCCATCAGTCACCGTGACAGTGGCGGTGCCCTGATTTTTGCTGCCGTCGCTGTCGGTGACTTCTACCGGCAAGGTCAGGTTGAGTTTGTTATCCGCCCCGTGATCCAGGTTGGTATGCACCGTTACCTGATAACCGATCTCTGCGCTGGTGTGAGCAGCGATGGTGGCAGGGACAGTGGGGATGGAGACCGTCATCACTACCAGACCGCCACTGGTCACCGCTTGGAAGGTGTGACCATCGGTGCCAACCGCTTTCCAGGTCAGGGTTTCGCCGTTATGGGTGATGGGCTTGCCGCTGGCATCCATGACCTGACCGGAGAAGGTCAGTCGCACATCAGTCACCGGATCCGAGTCAGCCTTGATGGTGATCTTGCCGCTCGCCTGCTGGTCATCCACGGCCGAGTTGGCGCCATCGAAGCGCCCTTCGCTTAAGGTGACGCCAGTCAGGGTGAGGGTTGGTTTCTCCCCTTCCCCAATCTGGATATTGAGGGTGCCGCTGGTGCTGTCGTTGTTGCCGCCCGCCTTGTCGTAGTCGTTGATGATCACCTTGATGGGGAGCTCGGTCACGGCGTTGCCGCCCTGATGAAGCCCCTGATAGAGGGTGACCTGATAGTCAAACCCGTTCTTGCCCGCCTGATCGAGGCTGCCAATCAGCTTGACCTCGAACACCTCGACCCGCTGGCCATCCACCATCACATAGCCCTTGATCAGCTGGCTACCGGGGATGGCGGGGTCCCCATCAACCAGCTCGTATTTGACGGGCTGGCCAAGTGCAGTGAGCGCCGGTTGCTGGCTGCCATCGGCAAAGGCCACCTCGACCACCCGATCCGACCCGGCTTGCACATCGAAGTGACCGGTTTGGCTCAGGCTGTTGCTGCCGGTGAGGTCCCCCTCATCCAGGGTCACACCGGTGCCCGGAATAAAGCTCGGCGCCTTGCCGTCCGCAATGGTGAGCGGCAGCGTGGTACCGATGCGATCGCCATCCTTGTCAGCCAGGGTGACGGCCAGCGGCAGGTTGAGGGATTCACTCCCCTTATGATCCAGCTCGCCGCTCAGGGTGACCTTGGCGGTAACGCTCCAGTTGCCGTTGTTATCGACCAGGCTCAGCTCGGCGCGCAGCACCACCTGGCCACCGGCAGTTCCGACCAGCTGGCCGGTTGCGGGATCGACGGTGAAAGTGACCGGGTTGCCGTGGCTGGTGAGTCCGGTCAGGGTTCTCTGAATGGTGGCGATATCAAAGCCGAGGGAGTTAGGGTCAAGGGCATCACTGCCGTGCGCGACCGCGAAACTCATGGTGCTGACGGCAGCCGTCTCCCCTTGCGCCATCTCGGTGATGGTGGTGCCGGTCACGGCGGAGATGGTCGGATTGGCACCATCACCCACCGCCACGGTAATAGTGGAGGAGACCCTGTCACCATCGCTGTCGAGCAGGGTAAAGCCCGCCTTGAGCAGACTGTCGGCACTGCCCTGATCCAGCGCTTGATGGAGGGTGAAGCTGTATTTGCCATCGTCACCGAGGGTCAGCTCAAACACCAGCTTGCCATCTGGGGTACGCCCCTCGATACGATGGTCGGCCACCGTGATGATCACGGCCTGCTTGCCCGAGGTGAACCCTTGCAGCCCCGGCTGATTGGCATCGAAGGTGATGCTGGCCAGCGGATCGCTGCCCGCTGTGATAGTCAGATCACCGTCAAGGGTCTGGCCTTGCTGCCAGTTGCTATCTTCGGTGAGCGTGAGAGAGACAGGGTCTACCTGCGGCAAGGCGCCATCGGTAATGGTGATATTGAGGGTGCCGAGATTGCTCTTGTCGCCGTCAAAATCTGAACCCTGTACCTTCAGGCCAAGATTGAGGCTGTTGGTCGCTTCCGGCTCGTCAAACACGCCGGTCAGGGAGACGTTGTATTTGCCATCCAGTCCGATGGTAACGGTGAGGATTGCCTTGCCCTGCCAATCCTTGACGATCAGCTGGTTGTCCTGAACCTCGTAAGTCGTCGCCTTGCCCTGGCTGGTGAGCCCCGCCAAAGCCGGCTGGCTCGCCTCAAAGTTGAGGGAGACCAGACGATCGCTGCCCACCGTCACCGGCAGCTGACCATCGATGCTCTGGTTGCCCCCCTCTTGCAGGGCGACCCCCTTGTCGACGCCCAATACGGGATCACTGCCATCATTGACGCTCAGGGTCAGGTTGGCGCTGGTGCTGTCGCCATCGATCTCGTTGGCGCTCACCTGCAAGCCGAGGGAGAGGCTGTCACTGCCCTTGTGATCCAGCGGGCCGGTGAGGGTGACCTCCACCCGACCAACCAGATCGCTGCCCTGCTGCTGCGCATTCAATTCGGCACGCAGCACCTCCACCCGTTGGCCACTGCCATCCAGGTAGTAACCCACCAAGGTGCGATCATCGGCAAATTCAAAGGTCAGCGGATGACCATCGCTGGCAAGACCCGATCCGTTGAGGGTAGTCAGGGTGTTGCTCTGATTGCTGAACACCAACGAATCCACCAGCAGAGGATCGGCGGTGTGTTTGACCACAAAGCTGCTCTCGCCCACCACGGCGGCGCCGTTGGTAAAGGCATCTTCGGTCAGGGGAATGGCCGGGATCTCGAAACTGGGCGGATTGCTGTCCACCAGATTGATCACCAGCGGCGCCTTCACCAGATCGCCGTCGCTGTCTCGATATTCGAGGTTGAATGGCAGGCGCAACGCGTCCTGACCGTGATCCAGGCTTTGACTCCAGACGATGCGGTAACTGCCGTCATTGTTGAGGGTCAGGGTGAAGACAGTCGCCCCACCAGCACTGGCGGTCAGGGTCTGACCGTTGATGGTGTAGCCAAGAGGCGCACCATGGCTGACGAGCCCCAGCCCTTCCAAGGCACTCTGATCAGCGGCAAACTGGACTTGCAGATTGCCATCCTGGCCAGCACCGGTATTTAGACTGCCGGTCGCGGTGATCGGGCCATCGGCCAATCCGGCTTCGGAGAGCGTCAGGGTTTCGCTCTGACCGATCAGCGGCGCCCCATCGCTGGCGCTGTTGCCCGCCAGATCGGTGACACTGGCACGCACTTCAAAGGATTGATTGATACCGGAGAGATCAAGACCTGATACCTGCCAGCGACCATCGGCCCCCACCTGTGCCGAGGTGGTCAGCAGCGGCTGGCCATTGCTGTCGACCAGAGTGATGATGACACTCTGACCCGCTTCCACATTACTGGTGGAACCGCTCAGGGTGGCGCTGCTGTTGCCAAACAGGGCAGTGGTATCGAGATCATCGATATCGATGAAGGCCCGGGTATCGACATTGATAACAAGGGTATCGCTGGCGCGGTTGCCGGCAATATCCACGGAATTGACCTGAAACTGGTACTGGCCATCGGCCAGGGTTTGCGGCAGCTGATATTGCCAGTTACCGGCGGCATCCACCGTCAGGACGGTGAGCACGCTGCCGCCAAGGCTCAGGGTTACGGTGGCGCCGGGCTCCCCCTTCCCTTGCAGCAGCGGGGTATTGTCGCGGGTCAGATCATCGATCTGGCTGGCGCCGGTGTCGCTCTCATCGGCGAGATCGAGGGTAATGGTGGTGATGGTATCGAGCAGAGTCTGTCCGGTATCGCTGGCGTTGTTGCCCGCCTGATCCTGGGTATTGGCCACAATCTGCAACGGGCCATCCACCAGCTTGCCGGTCACATCGCCAAAATTGGCTTCCCACACCAAGCCGGGCAGTACCACAGTCGTCACCGTCAGTGAATTGCCCTCCTGATCGATAAGGGTGACGGTGACTGGCTGGCCTACCTCCACATCATCCACCACACCACGAATGATGACGCCAGCCGCTTCATCGGCGTTGATAATGTTGTCGCTGGTTTGGGGTTCGGTGATGGTGATGGCGGCAAAGAAATCGCGCTCTTCTGAAAACAGCAGCTCATCGCCGACAGGTTGCACCGCATGGTCGGTATCAAAACCGGCCTCGGCCAGGGTGGCATCGTTGGTACGATCGACCACCACAAATCCACCCGAGCTGGAACCGGCTACACCACCGATATTACCCGCAGCGGCTGCGTTACCGGCGGCGGTCTCCTGGAACAATTCGGTCGGGTCAATACCCTGACGGATCGCCTCTTGCAACGAGGCCAGTTCCGGATCGGTCGGTTGTCCATCAGCAGCAGGCGTCACGGGCTCAGGTTTGGCGGCCATATCTTGCTCACCAGCAGGATCACTGCCCGGCTCGGCTAGTTGAAAGTGGCCCCCTTGGGCAGTTTGCAGGCGGTCCCCCGGCTGCAATGCCATCCCCACCTTTGCTCGTATGACAGATCCATCTGCACTGATGACAAACACGGAGCCCTCGAGTTGGGAGATCACCGTGTACTTTTCAATTTGCAACTCAGCCATACAACCTCCAGCAAAACCTTAACCACCAACATCAGTACCTAGAGGGTACTTGTCTGTTCAATAATCATACCGCACCAGACTAAGTGGGTCTTTTCGCTATTTTCGACAATGATTGCCATAAAATGGCCATAACTTACAAGATTATGCATCTAACAGGCCTTTTTAAATGAAATGAGATTTGGATGACCCTAATCCCATCACCTTTATTAACAGGTCTATCAGACTCCATGTGACTATTTCTGTCGTTTGACGATAAATCCACTGCAGCTTCAATAAATGGATCATAATCCGAAGGTCAACAGTTCATACAACAACACCGAAAAATTTGCATATTGAGTCAGTTATTAGCATAAGTCATTGCCAAAATCTGTGAACAATACGGCAGCAATCAGGATCAGCAGCAAAAAGTGCCAGTACGCAACTGTACCGTTCAAACTCCTGCCATCGAATGCTCGGCAGTTAACAAGAAGTTGAGTTTCCATAAAATTTAATCCAGATCTCATTTCAGCGATCAATCCTGTGCACCAATTGATCTGGCACAACTCTCCCTCCGATAAATCATCATTAAATTTACCTATTTGTTAGGGTAACCCTCGAGCAATCATATATTGCGCGGTTTTATTCACCCGCAAGCGAATGTCTGCCCACCCCGCCCGACGGGGGGAAGATCCACACCAAGATGGAACGGGTCAGACGAGACCAAAACATTTATCTGGGAGTGATAAACGTGGGTTCACAACACAGGCATATCAAACTGGGCCTCACCGCCCTGCTGCTGACTACCAGCCTCGGCACCAGCGGCTGGGCGCAGGCAGCCGATGACACGCAACCCAAAGGCAAGATCGAGGCGCGCAGCGAGCTGTTCGCCAAGGAGCACGCCGATCAGTTCACCAGCTGGCAAGCCACCAGCGAGAGCAAGGAGCGCACCGATGCGCTGGCGGAAGATCCCAATATGGTGGTGCTGTGGGGCGGTTACCCCTTCGCCAAGGATTACAACAAGCCGCGCGGTCACTTCTATGCGCTGACCGATGTACGGGAAACCCTGCGTACCGGCGCCCCGAAAACAGCCGAAGATGGCCCCCTGCCCATGGCTTGCTGGAGCTGCAAAGGCCCGGATGTGGCCCGCGTTATCAACGAGAAGGGTGAGGATGGCTACTTCAAGGGGATGTGGGCCAAAGGCGGGCCGGAAGTAGTCAACACCATCGGCTGCGCCGACTGCCACGACACCGCCTCGAAGGAGTTCAAGGAGGGCAAACCGGCCCTGCACCTCTCCCGTCCCTATGCCGATCGGGCCATGACCGCCATCGGCAAGCCGTTCAAGGATCAGGGGCGCTTTGATCAGCAGTCCCAGGTGTGCGGCCAGTGCCACGTGGAGTACTACTTCAGCGGCCCCACCAAGGCGGTCAAATTCCCCTGGGACAAGGGCACCACTGTGGAGCAGATGGAGGCCTATTACGATGAAATCGGCTTTGCCGACTGGACTCATGCCCTCTCCAAAACCCCCATGCTGAAAGCCCAGCACCCCGAGTACGAAACCTGGCGCGCTGGCATTCACGGCCAGAACAACGTCGCCTGTGTCGACTGCCACATGCCTAAGGTGCAGAACGAGCAGGGCAAGGTCTACACCGATCACAAGGTGGGTAACCCCTTCGATCGCTTCGAGCAGACCTGCCGCAACTGCCACACCCAGAGCAAGGAGATGCTGCAAGGGATTGTCAAACAGCGCAAAGAGGCGGTGATCGAGACCAAGCTGAAGGTCGAGAAGCAGCTGGTACACGCCCACTATGAAGCCAAGGCGGCCTGGGATGCCGGCGCCACCGAGGCAGAGATGAAGGATATTCTGCAGGACATCCGTCACGCCCAGTGGCGCTGGGACTACGCCATCGCCTCCCACGGGGTGCAGATGCACGCCCCCGAAGTGGCCCTCAAGGTACTTGGCAGCGCGCTGGATAAAGCCGCTGACGCCCGCACCAAGCTGGCGCGCCTGTTGGCCAGCAAGGGGATCAGCCACGAAATCGCCATCCCCGACATCTCCACCAAGGAGAAAGCGCAAGCGGCCCTTGGCATGGATATGAAGCAGTTCAACAGCGACAAGGCCCAGTTCCTCAAGACCACGGTCCCCGCTTGGGATGCCGAGGCTAAAGCGGCCGGACGGCTGGCACAGTAACGGCGCCTGCGGGTCCGGCCAGACCAGGCCCGCAGCGGATGGAGGCTTCCTATGGGTGATTTAACGATGGATTTTTTACGACTGATGCTGATGGCAGCCATGCTGCTCACCAGCCTGCAGGGTCAGGCGGCCGAGCCGGTTGCAGCCCCTGTTCCAGCTACACATGAGGTGGAATTTTTACGCAATCCCGACAAGGCCTGCACCGACTGTCACAAGGAGCAGAGCGAGGGAATGCACGGCAAGCATGGTCAGGCGACCAATCCCAACAACCTTAAACCGGTGACCTGCACCAACTGCCACGGCCAGCCCTCCCCACAGCACAGGGAAGGGGTCAAGGATGTGATGCGCTTTAGCGACAGCTTCAATAACAAGCAAAGCACCGAGAGCTATCCCATCAGCGAGCAGAATGGAGTCTGCATGAGCTGCCACGAGCCCAAACCACTGCGCGAGGCGCTCTGGGCCCACGACGTGCACGCCACCAAGCTCACCTGCACCAGCTGCCACCAGTTGCATCCGGCCAAGGAGCCCATGGTGGGGATCCCGGAAAAATCCCGCATCAAGCTCTGCATCGACTGCCACAGCAAGCAACATGAGGCCAGCAAGGCCCGGCAGGAGCAGTCCAAATCGGCTACCGGCAAGGAGGCATCATGAGCTGCTCTCGCCGTGACTTTATGGCGGGCATGGGCGCGGGGGCCCTCATCATGATGACGGGGCCGACTCGCTCCCTTGCCACCCCCCTCGCCCACAGCCAGACCATCGACGGGATACGCTATGGCATGATCCACGACGAGACGGCCTGCATCGGCTGCACCGCTTGCATGGACGCCTGCCGGGAGGTCAACAAGGTGCCGGAAGGGGTCTCGCGCCTCGAGATCATCCGCTCAGGCCCGGTCGGTGAATTTCCCGACGCCAAGTACCGCTTCTTTCGCAAGTCCTGCCAGCACTGCGACAACGCCCCCTGCGTGCATGTCTGCCCGACCGGCGCCTCCCATATCCGCAAGGAGGATGGCATCGTCGATGTCAACGCGGATCTCTGCGTCGGTTGCATGTATTGCCTCGCCGCCTGCCCCTATCAGGTGCGCTTTATCAACCCGGTGACCCGGGTTGCCGACAAGTGCGACTTTTGCCGCAAGACCAACCTGGCGGCGGGTAAGGAGCCAGCGTGCGTGGAGTCCTGCCCCACCAAGGCGCTGGTGTTCGGTAATCTGGATGATCCGGACAGCCCCATCTCCCAACGGCTGGTGAAGGAGACCACCTATCGCTACAAGCAGGCGCTCGGCACCTCCCCCAAGATGTACCGCGTGCCCAAAGGGGAGATAACGTCATGACCATGCAAGCGGCATTTCACTTCCCCTCTCTTGTCTGGGGATTTGTCCGATCGCCATCTACCGAAGCAACAGAAGGAGGAATGGATCATGTTGCATGACGCATTTCACTTCCCTTCACTTGTCTGGGACTGGCCGATCGCTATCTATCTCTTTCTGCTCGGCATCTCCGCCGGGGCCACCACCCTCTCGGTGCTGCTGCGCCGCAAGGGAGCAGGCAGCGAGAGCGGCATCATCAAGGCGACTGCCATTCTGGCGCCGGCAAGCGTGATATTGGGACTGCTGATCCTTATCTTCCATCTGGCCCGCCCCTGGACCTTCTGGAAGCTGATGTTCCACTACCAGTTCGACTCAGTGATGTCGATGGGGGTCATGCTGTTTCAGCTCTATATGGCGGTGCTGTTCGCCTGGCTGGCGGTGGTGTTTCGCACCGAGATCGAGACCATGCGCCACCGGTTGCTGAAAGAGAAGTTCGCTTTTGTGGATGGGCTGATTGGCTGGCTCGCCCGCATCGAGCGGCTGCTGGCGCCGCTGTTGTTGCTGCTCGCCGTACTGCTGGGGGCCTACACAGGCTTTCTGCTCTCGGCGCTCAAGACCTATCCGCTCTTGAACAACCCGGTGTTGCCGGTGCTGTTTCTGGTATCCGGTATCAGCTCCGGCATCGCCTCCACCATCTTGCTGGCGGTGACGCTCTTCAAGGAGAACCATCACAGCCAGGGGGTGAGCTTCGTGCATCGCTTCGAGCGGCCGGTGCTGGTGGTAGAGGTGTTGCTGCTGGTCTGCTTCTTTACCGGCCTCTACTTCGGTGGCGGCCAGAAAGAGGTGGCGATGTGGGCGGCCATCGGCAGCGGCTTCTGGGCTCAGGTGTTCTGGCTCGGCGTGGTGGGGGTCGGCATGCTGGTGCCCCAGCTGCTGGCCCTGCTGACCCCGGCGCCCCTGCGGGAGCGAAACGGCCATCTGGTGCTGGTCTGCAGCCTGACACTTGTGGGGATCCTGCTGCTGCGCTACTTCGTGCTCTATGCCGGCCAGATGACGGTCGTTTAAAGATATGATCACCAGCGCCAGCCGCCCTCGGGTGACTGGCGCTTATTTGTTGCGATGAATTGTTGCCAGAAATGTGGATGTTATCCCCCAGCGCCGGTACGGTGCAGACGCTGCGGCATAACATAGACGAATGCTTGACTGGAGGTTGTGTGCTGGCGGAGCTCGGCTATCTCTCACTGTTGCTGGCGGCGGCACTCTCCTTGCTGCAGGGCACACTGCCCTGGCTGGGATTACGGCTCGCCTCCCCGACCCTGCTGCGCTGCGCCAAGCCGCTGGCGCTGATCAATGCCATCCTGCTGTTGACCTCCCTGCTGCTGCTCGCCAGCTGTTTTGCCCAGGATGATTTCACCGTCAGCTATGTGTCCCAACACGCCAACAGCGCCCTGCCGCTTGGCTTCAAGCTGGCGGCGGTGTGGGGCGGCCATGAAGGCTCCATGCTCTTTTTCGTCTTTGCGTTGGGGCTGTGGGGCGCTCTGGTGGCCCTTTGCTCCAAGCGGGTCGATCCGCTTATTACAACCCGGGTATTGGCCATCATGGGGCTGATCGTCGGGCTCTTCGGCCTCTATACCTTGATCTTCTCCAGCCCGTTTGACCGCCAGTTCCCGGGGCCGCTGGAGGGGCGCGACCTCAACCCCATGCTGCAGGATATCGGCCTTATCATCCATCCGCCCCTGCTCTATCTCGGTTATGTCGGCTTTGCGGTCAACTTTGCCTTCGCCATGGCGGCGCTGCACTCGAGTCGGCTCGATGGCGCCGTGGCCCACTGGAGCCGCCCCTGGGCGCTCGGCTCCTGGGTGTTTCTCACCGCCGGCATCGTGCTGGGCTCCTGGTGGGCCTACTACGAGCTCGGCTGGGGCGGCTGGTGGTTCTGGGATCCGGTAGAAAATGCGTCCCTCTTGCCCTGGCTGCTGGGCACTGCCCTGCTGCACGCTCTGATTGTCTGCGAGAAGCGCGGCGCTTACGGCCACGCCGTGCTGTTGCTCTCCATCTTCACCTTCGCCTTGAGCCTGCTCGGCACCTTTGTGGTGCGCTCCGGGGTGCTCACCTCGGTGCACGCCTTTGCAGTGGATCCCAACCGGGGGCTCACCCTCTTGCTGCTGCTCGGGCTGCTGTTAACCTGCGCCCTCACCCTGTTTGCCCTGCGCGCAGACATTCGCGCCCCCTATGCCCGCTTTGGCTTGCTGTCAAAAGAGGGGCTGCTCGGCGCCGCCATCCTGCTGCTCTGCGTGGCCTGCGCCAGCGTGCTGCTCGGCACCTTCTACCCCATGGTGTTCCAGTCACTTCATCTGGGCTCGCTCTCGGTGGGCGCCCCCTATTTCAATGCCATCTTCGTACCGCTTGCCCTCTGCCTGATGGCGCTGATGACCCAGCTGCCACGCCTGCGCTGGCAGCAGCTTGCGGCATATTCCAGACTAAACGCTCTGTTGCCGCCGCTGTTTGGCCTGCTTGGCGGCGGGCTCATTAGCCTTGCCTATCTGGAACAGGGATCGTTTTCCGGTAACTGGAACGGCATCCTCGCCAATATGGTGAGCCTCTGGCTGATGGCCAGCCTGCTGCTCCCGCTCTTGCAACCGACGTCGCTGCGCGAGTTCACCCTCAATCGGCTCGGCAGTCTGCTGGCCCACCTCGGGGTGGCGGTGTGTGCCCTCGGCATCGCGCAGGTGAGTCACCACAGTCAGGAGGGAGGCACTGTGCTAAGTGCCAACAAGCCCTACCAGCTCGGCGCCTTCGAGTTTCGTTATGAGGGGCGCGAGCCGGTAATTGGCCCCAACTACACCGCCGAGCGCATCACGCTTAGCGTGCATAAAAACGGTAAAGAGGTGGCGCGGCTGACGCCGGAGCGGCGCCACTACAGCGTGCGCACCATGAACATGAACGAACCCGGCATCGCGTGGGGAATGCTCGGCGATCTTTACGTGGTGCTGGGTGAGAAGATGGGACCAGATGCCTATGCCATGCGGCTGCACTACAAGCCGCTGGTGCGCTGGATCTGGCTCGGCGGCCTGTTGATGATGGCAGGCGGCACCCTGCGCCTGCTCGCCCGTCGCCCCTTGCTTGCCTCCCACCCCGTTGCGGTTGGCACCTCCCATCACCAGCTCGAACAGGAGGCGTTATGAGATCCCGCCTGCGCCTCTTTCTTCCACTGCTTCTGACCCTGAGCCTCGGCATCCTGCTCTGGCTCGGCCTTGGCAACAATCCCTACAGCCAGGATGAGGCGACGCTCGGCCGTACCCTGCCTGCGTGGCAAAGCGACAATCTGCTGGATGGGAGTCGGATCCAGACCGCCAGCCTCAAAGGTGAGCCCTTTGTACTTAACGTCTGGGCCAGCTGGTGCACCAACTGCCGCGCCGAGCATCCGCTGCTCAGCGAGCTCGCGGGCACAGTGCCCCTCTACGGTCTCAACTACCGGGACAAGGGGGATGCGGCCCGCGCCTGGCTTATCCAGGCGGGCAACCCCTATCGCGCTGTGCTGGCCGACCCTGACGGCAAACTGGCCCTTGAGCTCGGCGTCTACGGTACGCCGGAAACCTATCTCTTCGCCGGCGACGGCACCCTGCTGACCCGTCATACCGGCCTGCTCACCCGGGAGATCTGGCAACGCCAGTTTGCCCCCCTGCTTGCAAAGGCCCGCAGCAACACCGCCAGCCAGCCCGAAGTGGAAAGAAAAGTGGAGAGACAAGTGCAGGAGAGCAAGCAATGAGCCGTCTCGGCCACGCCCTGATCGCGCCACTCTTGCTGGCATTGAGCCTCGGGGCCCTTGCCAGTGGAGTCGACACCTATGAGTTTCGCCACCCAGAGAGACAGACCCGCGCTCAGGAGCTGGCCCGCGCCCTGCGCTGCCCCCAGTGCCAGAACCAGAACCTGGTGGAGTCCAACTCCCCCATCGCACGGGATCTGCGGCTAGAGGTCTACCGCTGGGTGGACGAGGGACAGAGCGACGAGCAGGTGATCGCCCGGATGACGGAGCGCTTCGGCGATTTCGTCCGCTACGATCCCCCCTTCAAGGCCAGCACGGCGCTGCTGTGGGGCGGTCCCCTGCTGCTGTTGGGGCTGGCGCTGTTGACCCTGTTTCGCCGCCTCACGCGCACAAAGGTACAAGCCATCCCTGTCGTTAGAGCAATGATTGAACCCATTCATCAACCTGCGGCCGATCCCCGCAGCGAATTGAATTGGCTGATCATGCATGGGGAGCAGACAGGTCTCTCCCCCGACCAACCACTCTACAGGGAGCTGAGCGCCGCCCGCCTGGCCAACGCCATCCCGGCTGCTGAGCTGGCCCTGCGCGCGCAACTGGCCAACCAGCATGACAATCGCGGTCGCAATAACCGGCACGGGCGGGCCTTGTTGCTGCTTAGCCTCCTGGCCATCGCGGCCGTTGCCGCTGTGTATCTCAGCACCGGCCGCTATCAGGCATGGCAGGATTATGCATCCCGTCCCAATCCGCTGGCGGGGTTGAGCCCGCGGGATCTGCAGGACAAGGAGCTGGGGAGTCTGCATCAGAAGCTTCAGCGCAGCCCCGCCGATCTCGACAGCTGGGCGGCGCTCGGCCAGCTCTATCTCTATCGGGGTAAATATGACAACGCCCTGCTCGCCTACCAACGTCTCGCTCTGCTGGAGGGGGGCGCCAGCGCGGCGACCCAGGCCGCCCAAGCCACCGTACTCTACTATCAGGCGGGCCAGCAGCTGACTCCCGAGGCAACCCGCCTGCTGGAGAGCGCCCTCAAGCAGGATGCGGGGGAAGTGAGCGCCCTGATGCTGCTCGCCTCCGATCACTTCCTGCATGGCCGCTACAGCCAGGCCATTGCCCTGTGGCAACAACTGCTCGATGGCGAACGCCCTCGCATCAATCGGGCCGCGCTGATCGAGGCGATCCAGACGGCAAGCATAATGGGCGGGTAACCCCTTGATTGAATGAGGGTAATCGTGGTGATATGGCGCCGCGACCACGCAAGTGGCTCAGCACTCTCTTTCAATAGACAAGGATGTCTGGATGCAACTCACCCTGTTAAACGACTCGGGCAAATTCGATGGGCTCGATGACACCATTAGGCACGTTTTTGCCGAGACGGCGCACAAATTGAATGCCTTGTTCGATCTCTCCCAACTGGATGTCACCTTCAGCCCTTTTGCCGAGGGGGATGCTCCCGATTCGGGTATCGGTGGCTGGGCCATCAACATGTATCGAATAGAACTCCAGCTTGATCTGGAACGGCCTGATATCAAAGAGGTGATCATCACCGAATTGCCTGCCGTGCTGGCCCACGAAGTCCACCATATCGTGCAAAAGAAGAACAAGGTGGAAGCAGAAACACTGGCCGAAAACCTGATTTTTGAAGGGCTGGCCTGCTACTTTGAGCAGAGGTTCAATGGTGGCACACTCCCCTCGCTGTTCAAGGAGTCTCATCACCATGACTGGCAATCGCTCCTGGCAGAGATGACGCCCCATCTATCCAGCAAGCAGTTCAACTATTTAGACTTTTTCTACTGCCGTGATAACCGGCCATTTCCCAAATATGCCGGTTACTGGGTGGGGTTCAATCTGGTGGCCAACTATCTGGCCCAAAATGGCCTGAATGAAATAGAGGTCATGGGCCTGCCCGCCGAGGCATATTTCAATTAACACGCCTTCACACTGTTCATGGCTATCACAGAGCCCAAACCCGGAGAGAAGATCATGATCCCCATTCGCTGCAAGGCCGTCTCTGGTGTTGCCCTTACCACTGTCGATGGCGAAACCAAATTGCTGGTGATGAAACGGGTCAAGGGGGGCTTCTGGTGTCATGTGGCGGGCACGGTGGAGGCGGGTGAAACCGGCTGGCAGACCATTATTCGGGAGTTTGGCGAAGAGACGGGGATCAGGGTCACCGAACTCTACAACGGCCAGTATCTGGAGCAGTTCTACGAGGCGAGCTTGAATACGGTGGAGGTGGTGCCGGTCTTTGTGGTCTATTGCCCGCCCAATCAGGCGGTGACCCTCAACGACGAGCACACAGACTATCGCTGGTGTTCCCTGGCCGAGGCCAAGGCGCTGGTGAGTTTCCCCGGCCAGAAGGCACTCTACGACCATATCTGGCACCATTTTGTCGACAACGCCCCCTCTCCCCTGATGCGGATCGATATCCGCTGACCGCGCACGGCTTCCCCCTGTAAATGCAACACGCCCCCGGATGGGGGCGTGTTGTATCTCAAGCCAGCCAAGCGCTTTTGTTAGACCAAGCAGATGGCCTACGGCCGCTCGCCAGCGGCCAGACGGCGGTTGATATCGGCGATAACCGGGGCGATGTCGGCAAGGGTATCAATCACATAGTGCGCCCCCGCCGCCCGCAGTTTGGCCTCGGCCGGTGCGCGCCGGGCAGCGATCTCCGCCTCGCTCATGGCGGCAAACTCTTCCCAGGTGGCACCAAATTCGTTGCCGGAAACCGACAATCCCACCGTCCACATGCCCGCTTTCAGCCCTTCGCTGATGCCGGGTACGGCGTCATCCACCTTGATGCAGCGATGCACCGCGCTCACTCCCAGCTCAATTACGTTGGCCAGCGCCATCCAGGGGCCGGGGCGACCACCGGCTTTGAGGTCATCGGTAGCGACCCAGTGATCCGGGCGATAGCCGTGATCGGCCGCCGCTGGCACCAGCGCCTCCATCACCGGACGGGGATAACCGGAGCAGGAGCCGATTTTCATCCCCTGCACCCGCAGAGCGTCCAACACAGGCAGCACACCGGGGATGGGGGCGGCAAAGCGGGTCACGGCGGCAATCTGCAGCGGCATAAAGGTGTGATAAATGTGGTCCACCTCGGCGTGGCTCATAGGATGGCCGAAGCGGGCCTGCCAGCGCGCATCCACCGAGGGCAGACGGCCCAGCGCGGCGATATGATCCCACTTGCCAAGGCCCATGGGCTGGCGCGCCTCATCCAGGGTCACGGGAAAGTCATAGGCGCGGGCGAAGGCCTCGACGAAGATGGAGGTAGGGGCGAAGGAGCCAAAATCGACGACGGTACCAGCCCAATCGAGGATCAGCGCCTCCACGTCGGTGGTCGGGTCTACAGCAATCTGCAAGTCAGTCATGGTGGTGTTCCTGTTTCGGTGAAAGTGCGATCTCGCCAAGGGCGCGATCGAGAATGGTGATGGCGCGCACCAGATCGGCGCGGGCGATATTGAGCGGCGGCGAGAGCTGGATGACATTGCCCTGAGAGACCTTGAAGCTGAGCCCCAGTTCCAGACAGCGGTAGAGCAGCCGCTCGGCGGCCAGGCTATTGCGGGTGCGACTCTGATGATCGACCACCAGATCGAGCGCCCACAGGAGGCCGATACCGCGTACTTGTCCTATCAGCGGGTGACGCTCGGCCAACTTGCCGAGCTCGGCCGCCATAAAGCGGCCATCCTCCTGCGCTTTTGCCAGCAATCCCTCTTCACGGATGGTAGCGATGCTCGCGAGGGCCGCCGCGCAGCCGATAGGGCTCTTCTCGTGGGTGTAGTGACCGAGTGAAATAGCTGCCGCCTGATTGAACCGGTCGCGGGTGATGAGCGCGGCAAACGGCACCACCCCGCCCCCCAACCCCTTGCCCAGACAGATGATGTCGGGCTCGATGCCGAACTCCTCGAAGCTGAACCAGTGGCCGGTGCGACCCAGGGCATTGGGGATCTCGTCGACGATCAGCAGCACCTTGTGGCGATCACAGATCTCCCGCACCCGCTGCCAGTAGGCCTTCGAGGGCACCTGCACATCGGTGTTGCGGATGGGCTCGGCGATAAAGGCGCCGATCCCTCCCTCCTTCTCGATGACGTACTCCAGATAATCGGCGTAGTGCAGGTCATCCCCCTCCCCGCGATACCAGACACCGCGATAACGGGTGGGTGGCGGGATGCGATCCACTCCGGCCATCAGCGGGCCCATACCGGCGCGAAAACAGGCCTCGCCGCCAACCGAGATGGCATCGAGGGAGGCGCCGTGAAAGGCATCCCACAGGGATACCACCTTGCTGTTGCCGGTGATGAAACGGGCGAGCTTCAGGGCAATCCCCACCACCTCGCTGCCGCCGGGGGCGAACAGCACCCGGTTGAGATCGCCGGGAGCCAGTTCAGCCAGGGTGCGGGCGCAGTCGATGGTAACCTGATGGGTGTAGCGGCGGGGTGCAAACGGCAGATCGGCGAGTTGCTGCTGCACCGCGGCCACCACCCTGGGGTGACCGTGACCCAGCTGATGAACGCTGTTGCCGTGAAAATCGAGGTAACGCTTGCCCGATACACTGGTCAACCAGCTCCCCTGCGCGCGCTCAAGCAGATCCAGACAGGGGGTGGAGAGGGCCTGATGGAGGAAATAGCGGCTATCCTCCGCCAATCCGGCCTGTACATCTTCGCTCTGGCCCGCCCACCAGCGCGCCCGCCCCTCGCCAAGGTTGATATCCCCTTCGCTGTCGGCGCGGCCGCTGCCGTGCAGCTTATGGTCATGCAAATCGCGGCCACGCAGATCACGACCCTGAGCCAGCATGCTGGTCATCGCGCGTCCCCTTGCCAGTAGCAGGCGCTGGCCATGGCGGCGAGCAGATCGCGCACCCGCTCCGGGGTCACGTCACCGATATTGCCGATACGGAAGCAGTCGGCCTGGGAGACCTTGCCCGGATAGATGACAAAGCCCTGCGCCTTGAGCCGCTGGTAGAAATCGGCGAAGCGGTAGTCAGGGTGGGCCGGAGAGTAGAAGGCGGTGATGATGGGTGATTGCCACTGTTCTGGCAGCAGCGGCGCAAAGCCGAGGGCAGCCATCCCCGCCACCAGCGTGCGCTGATTCTCGCTGTAGCGCTGATGACGGGCTTCAATGCCCCCCTCCTCGTCCAGCTCGCGCAGGGCCTGGGCAAAGGCAAGCACGGTATGGGTGGGCGAGGTAAAGCGCCACTTGCCCCCCTGCAGCTCCATGGTCTGCCACTGGGCATGCAGGTCGAGGGAGACCGAGCGGGCGCGCCCAGCGCAGGCCGTGAGCGCCACGCGGCGGGCGATAACGAAGCCAAAACCCGGCACCCCCTGAATGCACTTGTTGGCCGAGCTGATAAGAAACTCGATGCCAAGGCGACCCATGTCGATGGGGATACCGCCAAAGCTGCTCATGGCATCGACGATCAGGCGAATGCCGCGGCGCTGGCAGAGCTCAGCCACCTCATCGAGCGGATTGAGCATGCCGGTGGTGGTCTCGCAGTGCACCATGGCCAGATGGGTGATCTCGGGGTGGCGCGCCAGCATCGCCTCGATGGCGGCGGGCTCCGGGCGGGTGGTCTCGCCGCAGTCGAGCTCATAGTGGCGCAGGCCAAGGCAGCGGGCCATCTCCCCCATGCGGGCACCGTAGGCGCCGTTGTTGATGATCAGCAGACACTCATCGACGCCTATCGCCGAGCCCAGCACGCTCTCCACTACATAGCTGCCGCTCCCTTGCAGCAAGACGACGCTGTAGTCACTTTGATATTCAGGGCCAGTTGCAAGCCGCACCAGCTCGCGGCGGATGGGCTCCACCACCCCCTGGTTGTAGTCCGCATCCCAGGTACAACTGTCTTGCAGCATGGCGGCGCGCACCGTGGCGGTGGTCGAGAGGGGGCCCGGGGTCAGCAGCAGGTAATCGACGGCGGCGGGGGCCGCAGGAATATGGGTCATGACTTCGCTCCTTTTGGTATATACCAGAATGAGCGCATTGTGGGTAACTGCCCCGCCAAGGTCAAAGGGGTGGCGCTACGTGCAACAAAAAATTCATTTTCAGCGCCGGGATCGCGATAATCTAGGAGGCCTGAACAGCAGGGGCGATGCTGGTATCTACCAACGCATGTTGATGTTGCCGTTTAACGACCGGGCAGATGTCCTGCCCTGTGCCCAGCCCATTGCCCAACTCATTGCACAACTTATTGCAAAACCAGGGATTTTCATGAGCAAACCGCAATATCTGCAGATCAAGGATGCCCTCGCCAACCAGATCCTGGCGGGAGGTCTGGCTCCCAACGACAAGCTTCCCTCCGAGCGGCTGCTGGGGGAACTCTATGGCACCACCCGGGTTACCATTCGCGAGGCACTGGTTCAGCTGGAGGCGAACGGCCTTATCTATCGGGAGGATCGCCGCGGCTGGTTCGTCACCCCGCCACGCTTTCGCTTGAACCCCAGACGCACCTCCAACTTTCACCAGATAGTGCGGGAGCAAGGGGGTGAGCCGCGCACCGAACTACTGGAGAAAAGCCGTCAGGCGGTACCGCCCGCGTTGATGGCGCAACTGCAGCTCAAGCCGTTCGACAGCCTCTTTTTGCTCAAGCGACTGCGCTACGCCAACGGGCGCGCCATCTGCTACTGCGAGAACCACTGCCTGCCAGAGCGGGTCCCGGGCCTGCTCGAGCTGGATCTCAACGGCAGCCTGACCGAGATCTATCAGGCCCATTACGATCTTCACTACGCCCGCATGCAGGTGCGTTTCTTCCCCACCGCCCTGCCGGACGAGGTAGCCAAGGCGCTGGGGGCCACCGCTGGCCTACCCGCCCTGCGCCTCGAGCGGCTCAACTTCGATCAGCACGGCCGGGTGCTCGACTTCGATCTGGAGTACTGGCGCCACGACAGTCTGGAGATCGAGGTAGATACCCAGGATTAGTCACGGATAAATCAGGAACGGCAAAACGTCACGGGGCTGTCACGGTCACGTCATAAAGATCCCCTAGCCTCTCTCTCGACCAATCTGGTTTATACCAAACCAATTTAACTGGAGAAGAGGATGAAACAGGGAACCCATCTGCTGGCCGCCGCCGTGCTGGCTGCCATGACCGCCCCGGCACTGGCCGCGACCGATCTCACCGTCTACACCGCCTTCGAACCGGAGCAGCTCAATGAGCTGAAAACCGCGTTCGAACGCCAGCATCCGGACATCAACATCAAGTGGGTGCGTGACTCCACCGGCGTGGTCACCGCCCGCTTGCTGGCAGAAAAAGCGCAGCCCAAAGCGGATGTGGTATGGGGACTGGCCGCCACCAGCCTGATGCAGCTCGATCAGCAGCAGATGCTCAATGCCTATGCACCGAAAGGACTGGAGAAGCTCGACAGCCGCTTTCGCGACAGCAAGGCCGAGCCGCACTGGATCGGTCTGGACGCCTTCTTCAGCGCCATCTGCTTCAACAAGGTAGAGGCGGAAAAACAGGGGATCCCGGCCCCCACCAGCTGGGCCGACCTCACCAAGCCCATCTACAAGGGCAAGGTGATCATGCCCAACCCCAGCTCCTCCGGCACCGGTTACCTGAGCGTTGCGGGCTGGCTGCAGACCATGGGCGAGCAGCAGGGCTGGCAATTCATGAACGGCCTTCACCAGAACATCGACCGTTACACCCACTCGGGCTCCGCCCCCTGCAAGCTGGCCGCCAGCGGTGAAACGGTGATCGGTATCTCCTTCGACTTCCCGGCTACCAGCCTCAAGGCCAAGGGTGCCCCCATCGAGGTGGTGTTCCCGAAAGAGGGGTCGGGCTGGGATATGGAAGCAGCCGCCATCATCAAGGGCACCCCCAAGCTGGAAGCCGCCAAACAGCTGCTCGACTTTGCCGCCACCGAACAGGCCAACGCCCTCTACAACAAGTCGTTTGCCGTGGTCGCCATCCCCGATGTAGCCCAACCGAGAGCGGGCTATCCGGCGGATATCAAAGGCCAGATGATCGACAACGACTTTAGCTGGGCAGCCCGCGAGCGCAACGCCATCCTGGCCCAGTGGAGCGCCAGCTTCGACGGCAAGACCGAAGCCAAGCAGTAAGCGTGAGGGTCGGCGGTTTGTTCACGCCAGACACACAGCCACCAATAAACTGCCAGTCGAAGGCCAACAGCTGTTGGCCTTCGCTTTTTGGTTTTAACTTCCCGAGTTTACATTGCCTTCAAGTAGCGATGCTTAGTCCATTCGCACAGTGCCCAGCCACTTGCTGGCGACCCGATGTCATTTGACTGTCATCAAGCTGTCATCCCCCGATCACCTGACCGTCACACTTCACCCACAAACTGGTATATACCAAATCAGTAGCGAGTCGAACCATGACCCAGCCCTATCTGGACATTCAACATCTCAACAAGCAGTTCGGTGCTTTTCAGGCCCTCAAGGGGATCTCTCTGACCATTGAGCCGGGGGAGTTTATCTGCTTTCTCGGCCCCTCCGGCTGCGGCAAAACTACCCTGCTCAGAGCCATCGCCGGGCTGGATCTGCCAGACAGCGGCGAGATCTGGCAAGGAGGGCGCAATATCTCCCGCCTGCCGCCCCAGGAGCGCGATTTTGGCATCGTGTTTCAGTCCTATGCTCTCTTCCCCAACCTGACGGTGGCCCAGAACATCGCCTTCGGCCTTGAGAATCAGGGGCTGGCGCGGGATCTCATCAAGGAGCGGGTCGATCACTGGCTGGGGCTGGTGGATCTCACTGCCCAGTCCCACAAATACCCGAGCCAGATCTCCGGCGGCCAGCAGCAGCGGGTGGCGCTGGCCCGGGCCTTGGCCCTCTCCCCCGGCCTGCTGCTGCTGGACGAGCCGCTCAGCGCGCTGGATGCACTGGTACGCACCCATCTTCGTAGCGAGATCCGCGCCCTGCAGCAGCGCCTTGGCATCACCACCATCATGGTGACCCACGATCAGGAAGAGGCGCTGACCATGGCCGACCGCATCGTGGTGATGGAGGGCGGCCGCATCGTACAGGTGGGCACCCCGCAGGAGATCTACCACCAGCCTGCCAGCCGTTTCGTGGCAAGCTTTGTCGGTACCATGAACTTCCTCGAGACCCTGGTGCTGAGCCCCAATCAGGTGCGCCTCAACGAACAACCGCTGCAACTCGCCAATCAGGCCGCGGCCGGTAGCAAATTGCAGGTGGCGATCCGCCCCGAGGCAATCACCCTGAGTGCGCCGAGCGAGCCGTATCTTGGCCAACATGGCGTTGAAGCAACCATCGATCAGGTGGAGTTTCTCGGCGCTGCCCAGCGTCTTATCTGCACCGCCGACACCTATCTGGGCCCGCAGCAGATCCTGGTGGAGCGCCCGACCCACGAGCTGCCCCGCCACGAACAGGGTGGCTGGCGCAGCGGCATGCGCTGCTCGCTGCACTGGCCTGCCGGGGCGATGCAGCTGTTTGAAGGAGAGCGCCCATGACTGCCCCCTTTGCGACCTCTTCCCTGCTGCCACCAGCGACAGCCCGCCAAGACGCCCGCTGGCAGCGGCTTTGTCGCGGTTGGAGCCGGGATCAGCTGCTGCAACTGATCCTGCTGGTGCTCGGCATTGCCCTGCTCACCGGCGGTCTGCTGCTGCCGTTGCTCACCATGCTGCAAAAGAGCCTGCAAGATGAGAACGGCATCTGGGTGGGCCTTGCCAACTTCAGCGCCTACTTTGACTCCCCTCATCTGGGGCGCACCATAGGCAACACCCTCTGGCTCGGGGTGCTGATCACCGCGCTGGTGGTGACCATCGCCTTTGGCTACGCCTATGCCCTCACCCGCACCTGCATGCCGGGCAAGAGCCTGTTTCGCCTCATCGGTTTGATCCCGCTGTTGATGCCCTCCCTGTTGCCCGCCATCAGTCTGGTCTACTGGTTTGGCAATCAGGGGATCGCCAAGGGGCTACTTGGCGGCGAGAGCATCTACGGCCCCATCGGCATCGTCATTGGCCTTGGCTTCTGGTGCTTCCCCCACGCCCTGATGATCCTTATCACGGCGCTCGGTCAGAGCGATGCCCGCCTCTATGAAGCCTCCCGGGTGCTGGGCAGCAGCGGCTGGCGCACCTTTGTCACCGTCACCCTGCCCACCGCCCGTTATGGCCTGCTCAGCGCCGCCATCGCGGTCTTCACCCTCACCATCTGCGACTTCGGGGTTGCCAAGGTGATTGGCGGCCAGTACAGCGTGCTGGCTACCGATATCTACCGGCAGGTGATCGGGATGCAGAACTTCTCGCTGGGCGCCGTTGCCAGCGTCACCCTGCTGCTGCCGGCACTGTTGAGCTTTGCGCTGGAGCACAGAGTGCGCAGCAAAATGCAGGAGCAGAGCAGCACCAAGGCGGTGCCCTATCAGCCCAAGCCCCATCGGCTGCGGGATCTGCTGGCACTCGGTTGGTGCACGCTCTGGGCCCTGCTGTTTCTGGCGCTGGTGGGGATGGCCGTTTACGGCTCCCTGGTACAGTTCTGGCCCTACAATCTCGGGCTGACGCTGGATCACTACGCCTTTGACAGCAACAGTGTCTACGGCTGGCAGCCCTTTACCAACACCTTGCAGCTGGGCCTCTATACCGCGCTTATCGGCACCGTGCTGGTGATGGTGCTGGCCTGGGCGCAGGAGAAGGGGCGCCACTTTGCGCCGCTGCGCCAATTGCTACATCTGCTTGCCATGCTGTCGCTGGCGGTGCCCGGCATGGTGCTGGGGCTAGGTTATATCTTCTTTTTCAACGGCAATCCGCTCTTTGGCGGCCTATACGGCACCCTGCCGCTGATGGTGCTCTCCTGTGTCATCCACTACTACACCGTGGGTCATATGACAGCGCTGACCAGCCTGAAACAACTGCCCAAGGAGCTGGAGCTGGTGGCCATCTCATTGCGCATTCCGCTCTGGAAGGCGTTCTGGCGAGTCACCCTGCCCGCCTCCCTGCCCGCGCTGCTGGAGATCTTCATCTATCTGTTCGTCAACGCCATGACCACCACCTCGGCAGTGATCTTCCTCTATTCGAGCGACAGCGTGCTCGCCTCCATCGCCGTGCTCAACATGGAGGATTCCGGCGATACCGCCGCGGCCGCCGCCATGGCCACCCTGATCCTGCTGGCCGCCGCCACCGTCAAGCTGCTCCAGCTCTTTTTGAGCCGCGCCCTGCTGGATCGCACCCAGCGCTGGCGCCACCCATAACCTTTTCGAGGAGTCATCATGTCCACTCTCCCCTTCTGGCTGGCCGAGGCGCTCGCCGCCGAACAGCCCACACCGCCCACGCCCCTAGTCGGCCACCACGAGACCGATGTCTGCATCGTCGGTGGCGGCTTTACCGGGCTGTGGAGCGCCATCGCCCTTAAACAGGCCGAGCCCCACCTGCACGTCATAGTGCTGGAAAAAGATCGCTGCGGCAGCGGCGCCTCCGGGCGCAACGGCGGCTGTTTGCTCACCTGGTCGGCCAAATACCTGACGTTAAAGCGCCTGTTTGGCGAGCAGCAGGCCGCTTGGCTGGTACAAAGATCCGAGCAGGCGGTGCACGAGATCGCCCGCTTCTGCGAACAGCACAATATTGAGGCACAGCTGAGAGTCGAGGGCACTTGCTACACCGCCACCAGCGAGGCCCAGCGCGGCCTGATGGAGCCGGTATTGCAGGAACTCAAACGCGCAGACCTTAACCAGTGGCAGGCGATTGAAGAGGATAAACTGGCGAGCCAGAGCGGCTCCCACGTTCATCTGGAGGGGCTCTACAGCCCCCACGCGGGTTCGGTGCAACCGGCACTGCTGGTGCGCGGCCTGCTGCGGGTGGCGCGGGAACTGGGGGTCGAGGTCTATGAACACTCCCCCATGCGGCGCCTTGAGGCGGGCCAGCCTGCGCGGGTGCAAACGCCACAGGGCGAGGTGCGTGCCCGCAAGGTGGTGCTGTCCCTCAACAGCGCCATGGTGCAGCACTTTCGCGAGTTTCGCCGCAGTATCGTGCTGGTCTCCTCCGATATGGTGATAACCGACCCCGCGCCGGATGCACTGGCCGCCCAGCAGCTTGCGCACGGCCGCAGCGTGGTGGATGGCCGCACCTTTGTCCACTACTACCGCTCGACCCCGCAAGGACGACTGATGCTGGGCAAGGGGGGCAACACCTTCGCCTTTGCCAACCGCCATCTGGCCGAGTTCGATGCCCCTAGCCGTTATCTTGCCCCCCTTACCCGCACCCTGCGCCGCTTCTTTCCGGCGCTCAAAGAGGTGCCCATCGCCGCCAGCTGGTGCGGCGCCTCCGACCGCTCGGTAGATGGCCTTCCCTTCTTCGGCCACTGGCGAGGGCAGCCCAATATCGTCTATGGCCTCGGCTACTCTGGCAACGGAGTGGCCCAGAGCTGGATCGGCGGCCAGATCCTAGCGGCTTTGGTGCGCGATGAAGTGCGGGAGGAGGACAAACCGTGGCGCGAATGCGCCCTAGTCAGCGGCCCGCGCGGCTATTTTCCGCCCGAGCCATTCCGCTGGCTGGGGGCCATGACGGTGCGCAACGCCATCCGGCGCAAAGAGCGGGCGGAAGATGAGAACCGCCCGGTGGCCTGGTATGACAAACAGCTTGCCAAACTTGCCGATGCAGCGGGCAAGGCGGATAAATAAATTATTTCTCTTAGCCTTGATATTGCGCCAGGCTCTAACGCTTGGCCTCTCAGACGACCTCATCGTGGATGAGCTATCCACATCTTCATCGGCAATCATCCATAACAATGTGCTGACCCGCAGGTCAGCACATATATAGTTACAACACTAATTAAAAATTCACTGCGGCGTTAAATCTAATATCCCAGAGGTCAAGGTCCTGACGCCCGATACTGTAATAACCGGTGATAACTTCAAAACGCTGATGACGCTGAGGGGCTACCGCCAGTGCAATCCGTGCAGATCCACTCCACGGAGTCGTACTTTCCATTGTCAGATTTTCATTCAGGATCTGACCATCATTGGGACGCTCAATATCATAACGAACCCCAAGACGCAGGGCCGGTATAATTTGAACCCCATCGGTTGTGGTGAAAATACGACTGATATCCCCTGATGCTTCACTGGTGGCATATTCAAAAGAGTTTTCATTAACCCGCAATGTCACGTTATAAATCTGGTTTGCATAAGGCAATGAGCCTGTGTAATCAAACGCATCGGATTTATTGTGACTGTAAAAGAGGGCAAGCTTGGGCCGCAGCAGATATTCACCAACGTCGTAGCCACCGGTCAGGTTGGCTGAGATCAACCCGGTCGTTGTCTTGAAACTCCCTTTAAGGACATCGAGTTCGGTATCGTTATCAGTTCGTCCCCATGCAGCCCAGCCATCCAGCAGCCAGTGCGTATCTAGCCTATAGCCGCCATATGGCCCAACAAAGAAGCTGTCCCCCTCATTTCGTACCGAACTGCCAAACGTGCCAAGAGAGGTTTTGCTATTGGCAAATGCAATACCGCCCAACCCGTCTTTACCAAGGGATCTGTGTATACCGATCAAAAAGCTGTTGGCATGTCCGGATGTGTCTATCTCGTTACGATCATCGGAGACTCCGGTATGGCGTACATCAGTCCATACCTGCCACAACCCCTTTTGACTGGCAATATCTTCAAATTGGTCAAGCCCGACAACGACACGATCTGAAATACTGAGAGAGCCGCTCAAATAGCCCATCAAGGCATCTGCACTGATACTGGTCACAATATTGCGGATCGGGTCACTCCCACCACCGGTGCCACCACCACTACCACCATTGCTGCCATCCCCACCGCCGGTTCCGCCACCAGTTCCACCATTGCCGCCATCCCCACCGCCAGTTCCGCCACCAGTTCCACCATTGCCGCCATCCCCACCG
>NZ_CAWMRY010000038.1:0-48294 GCF_963870295.1 Aeromonas sp. ANP5
CGGCACACAGAAAAACAAAAAGCCGCTCATAGGGAGCGGCTTTTTTATATCGAACTGACAGCGTCGAATTAGACGTCGAGGTTGGCTACGCGCAGGGCGTTGGTCTCGATAAAGTCACGACGGGGCTCAACGGCATCACCCATCAGGGTGGAGAAGAGCTGGTCAGCACCGACGGCATCGTCGATGGTGACTCGCAGCATGCGGCGAGCTTCCGGATCCATGGTGGTTTCCCACAGCTGGTCCGGGTTCATCTCGCCCAGCCCTTTGTAGCGCTGGATGTAGATGCCGCGCTTGCCTTCGCCCATCAGCCACTCAACCGCTTCGACGAAGCTGGAGACCGGCTTGACCTTCTCGCCACGCTTGATGTAACCGCCTTCCTCGATCAGGTTGGCGATCTCCTTACCCAGCGAGACCAGCTGACGGTACTCGGAGGATTGCAGGAAGTCGTAGCTGAGCGGATATTCGCGATCGACACCGTGCTGACGTACCACGGCGTGCGGCACGTACAGGCTGCGCTCTTCGTCACGACGAACCTGGATCTGGTACTGGATACCGTGGTTGCTCTCGTTGAGCACGGCTTCCATACCCTGACACCAGGCCAGCAGATCGCTCTCGCTGTTCAGCAGCGCTTCGTTCAACTCCGGCTGATAGATCAGTTGGGTCAGCACGGCTTCCGGCGCACGACGAGACATGCGGGTGATCAGGTGAGTCACCGAGCGGTGCTGGTTGACCAGACGCTCCAGAGCCTCGCCACCGATGGCCGGAGCAGACTCGTTGACGTGCAGGGTAGCACCATCCAGCGCCATGGCGGTCTGGTACTGCAGCAGCGCGTCTTCATCTTTCAGGTACTGCTCCTGCTTGCCCTTCTTCACTTTATAGAGCGGCGGCTGGGCGATGTAGACGTAGCCACGTTCGATGATTTCCGGCATCTGACGATAGAAGAAAGTCAGCAGCAGGGTTCGGATGTGCGCACCATCGACGTCCGCATCGGTCATGATGATGATGTTGTGATAACGCAGCTTGTCCGGGTTGTACTCGTCGCGACCGATACCGCAACCCAGTGCGGTGATCAGGGTACCCACCTCTTGCGAGGAGATCATCTTGTCGAAACGGGCCTTCTCTACGTTCAGGATCTTGCCCTTGAGCGGCAGTATGGCCTGGTTCTTACGGTTGCGACCCTGCTTGGCGGAACCGCCAGCAGAGTCCCCTTCCACTATGTAGAGTTCAGAGAGAGCCGGGTCTTTTTCCTGACAGTCAGCCAGCTTGCCGGGCAGACCGGCGATATCCAGCGCGCCTTTGCGGCGGGTCAGTTCGCGAGCCTTGCGGGCCGCTTCACGGGCACGGGCCGCATCGATGATCTTGTTGACCACGATCTTGGCATCGCCCGGGTTTTCCAGCAGGAAGTCAGCCAGCTTCTCACCCATCGCCTGTTCAACGGCGGTCTTCACTTCGGAAGAGACCAGCTTGTCTTTGGTCTGGGAGGAGAATTTGGGATCCGGCACCTTGACGGAGATAACGGCAATCAGACCTTCACGCACGTCGTCGCCACTGGCGGCAGACTTGGCCTTCTTGCTGTAATCCTCTTTGTCCATATAGGAGTTCAGAGTACGGGTCAGCGCGGTACGGAAGCCAACGAGGTGAGTACCACCATCCCGCTGCGGGATGTTGTTGGTGAAGCAGTAGACCCCTTCCTGATAGGCGTCGTTCCACTGCATCGCCACTTCAACGCCGATACCATCCTGCTCGGTGGTGAAATGGAACACCTTCGGGTGGATCGGGGTCTTGTTCTGGTTCAGGTATTCAACGAATGCCTTGATGCCACCCTCGTAGCAGAAATGCGCCTCGCGGCCATCACGCTCGTCTTGCAGACGGATGGAGACACCGGAGTTGAGGAAGGAGAGCTCGCGCAGGCGCTTGGCCAGGATCTCGTAGTGGAACAGGGTATCGCTGAAAATGGCAGGGCTCGGCCAGAAGCGAACTTCGGTACCGGTGCCAGTGCTGTCGCCAATCTGCTTGAGCGGCGCCTGTGGCTCACCCAGATGATAGGTCTGCTCGTAGACGTGACCGTTACGACGAATGGTCAGCAACAGCTTGTCAGAGAGGGCGTTAACTACCGAGACACCCACGCCGTGCAGGCCGCCGGATACCTTGTAGGAGTTGTCATCAAACTTACCGCCTGCGTGCAGCACGGTCATGATGACCTCTGCGGCGGAGCGGCCCTCCTCCTCGTGCATGTCTACCGGGATACCCCGGCCATTGTCACGCACAGAGACAGAACCGTCGGAATGGATCTTGACCAGAATATCGGAGCAGTAGCCAGCGAGCGCCTCGTCAATGGAGTTATCGACGACCTCGAACACCATGTGGTGCAGACCCGAGCCATCATCCGTATCGCCGATATACATCCCCGGGCGCTTGCGGACCGCATCCAGGCCCTTCAGCACCTTGATATTCGAGGAGTCGTAAGTATTTTCACTCATAGCTTACTCTCTGCCTTCTCTAACGTTTCGGAGATTTTACCCTGTTCCACGTGGAACAACTTACAGTCATTCGCATCCATCATGTCTGCGAGCTGACCGGTGTCGATGGCGGTGATAAACACCTGGGACGCACACTGCTTCAGCCTTGCGGCCAGCAAGCGGCGCTTGTCGACATCCAGTTCAGAGGCAAAATCGTCAATTAAAAAAATACAGCCACGGCTGCTATGTTGATTCAAATAGAGCCCTTGGGCCAGTCGCATGGCGCAGACCAGCAACTTCAGCTGACCCCGGGACAAAATATCCTGAGCGGGCACCCCGTTCGCCTTGAGGCGCACATCGGCTTTTTGTGGACCGACACCGGTATAGCCCAGCGCCCGATCCCGCTCAAACCCCGCCTCCAGCAGATCGCCGAGGGGAGTATCTTTCTCCCAGCCCCGGTAAAAGCCGAGACTGATATCGAATTCCGGCAGAAAATCCGCCGTCATCTCCTTGATCAGGGGCGTAATGGCCTGACAATAACTGGCGCGAAACTCGGCCAGCTCACCACCCAGCCGCACCAATTCCTGATCCCAAAACGCCAGCTGGCGGTACTGGGTGCTCTGGCGCAGTAGCGCATTGCGCTGTTTCAGCAGCCGCCGCACTCGCCCCCACAGGGCAAAGAAGGTCGGCTCCTGATGGAAAACGCCCCAATCGAGCCAGGCCCGGCGAGCCTGAGGCCCGCCCGTCAGCAGGTTGAAGCCATCGGGATGGATCAACTGCACCGGCAACAGCTCCGCCAAATCGGCCAACCGCTGGGCCTGTGCCCCGGCAATCTTGAGCTGGGTCTCGCCACTCTTGTCTTTGGCAAGACCGATCGGTACCTGACGCCCCTCCAGCTCGCACTGGGCAAACAGGGTAAACGCCCTCTCCCCCTGGCGGATAACCCGCCCGGTCAAATGAGTGCGAAAGGAGCGCCCCAGACCAAGGTAGTGAATGGCTTCCAGCACGCTGGTCTTGCCGCTGCCATTGCACCCGACCAGAATGTTGAGGCCGGGCGACAGCTTGAGACTGGCTTGCTGGATATTGCGAAAGTCGCTGAGCTGGAGTTTGACCAGGGACACGACTAGATCCGCATCGGCATCACCACGTACTGAGCATCCTGATGTTCAAAATCCTCAATAATGGCACTGCTGATGGAATCGCTCAGGCTAATCCGAATTTGGTCACATTTTAACGTATTCAGCACGTCGAGCACATAAGAGACGTTAAAGCCGATCTCCATCTCGCCAGCGGCATATTGTACGTCAAGCAGCTCTTCGGCTTCTTCCTGTTCCGGGTTGTTGGCGGTGATGCGCAGCAGGTTTTCCTGCAGATTGAGACGCACCCCACGGAATTTCTCGTTGGAGAGGATGGCGGCGCGGGCAAACGCCTGACGCAGATCCTCACGGCCGGCGATGAGCGCCTTGTCGCTGTTGCGCGGAATGACGCGGCGCCAATCCGGGAAGCGGCCATCCACCAGCTTGGAGGTGAAGATGAAGCCGTCCAGCGCAGCACGCAGGTTGCTGCGACCGATCTGCAGACGTACCGGCTTGTCTTCCGCTTCCAGCAGACGTACCAGCTCCAGTACCCCTTTGCGCGGCAGGATAACCTGATGATCGGGCAGCGATTCCCCTACTACCTCGCGGCGGCAGGTGGCCAGACGGTGACCGTCGGTCGCCACGGTGCGCAGACCGTGACCTTCGCTCTCGAACAGCATGCCGTTCAGGTAGTAACGCACGTCCTGGCTGGCCATGGAGAACTGGGTCGCATCGATCAGCTTCTTCAGCTCCAGCTGGCTGATATCGAACTCGAGCACGGATTCCCAATCCTCGATGTTCGGATACTCGGTCGCCGGCAGGGTCGAGAGGTTGAAGCGGGAGCGACCGGAGCGGATGATCAGGCGCTCGCCTTCGGTATTGAGACGGATCTCGGCGCCTTCCGGCAGACCACGGCAGATATCCAGCAGCTTGCGCGCCGGTACTGTGGTGCGGCCATCTTCGCTGGCCCCGCTCAGATAGACCTGACCGATCATCTCTACTTCGAGATCGGTACCGGTCAGTGACAGCAGACCGTTGCTGACATCAAGCAGCACGTTGCCGAGGATCGGCAGGGTCGGTCGGCCGCCGAGGGCGCCGGACACCAGTTGCAGAGGACGTAACAGGGCCTCACGGCTAATTTCGAGCTGCATCTGTGCTCTCCGTTGTGATTAGGAGGAAAAGATTCTGATCAGGTTGGAATATTCGCGCTGCATCTGTCCACTCCATTCCGTTATCAGGAAGAAAGGGTACGGATCAGGTTGGAATAGTCCTCCTTGATGTCGTGACTCTCCTCCTTCAGCTGCTCGATTTTTCGGCAAGCATGAAGAACGGTAGTGTGGTCACGACCACCAAAGGCATCACCTATCTCCGGCAAACTGTGGTTGGTCAGCTCCTTGGCCAGTGCCATCGCCAGTTGGCGCGGACGGGCAACGGAGCGGGAACGACGCTTGGAGAGCAGATCCGCCAGCTTGATCTTGTAGTACTCCGCCACCGTCTTCTGGATATTGTCGATGGTGACCAGCTTCTCTTGCAGTGCCAACAGGTCGCGCAGCGCTTCGCGCACGAAATCGATGTTGATGGCACGGCCGGTGAAGTTGGCGTTGGCGATCACCCGGTTGAGGGCGCCTTCCAGTTCACGGACGTTGGATCGCAGACGCTTGGCAATGAAGAAGGCCACTTCGTCCGGCAGATGGATCTGGTTCTCGTCTGCCTTGCGCATCAGGATCGCGACGCGGGTCTCCAGCTCCGGCGGTTCGATCGCCACGGTCAGGCCCCAGCCGAAGCGGGACTTGAGGCGATCCTCGACACCGTTGATCTCCTTCGGATAGCGATCCGAGGTCAGGATGATCTGCTGATTACCTTCCAGCAAGGCATTGAAGGTATGGAAGAACTCCTCCTGGGAGCGCTCCTTGTTGGCGAAGAACTGGATGTCATCGATGAGCAGGGCATCGACGCTGCGGTAGTAACGCTTGAACTCTTCAATGGCGTTGTTTTGCAGCGCTTTCACCATGTCCTGAACAAACCGCTCGGAGTGCATATAGATGACTTTGGCATCTTTTTTACTCTCCTTGATGGCATTGCCAACGGCGTGCAACAGGTGGGTTTTACCCAGGCCGGTGCCACCATAGAGGAACAGCGGGTTGTAAGCACCACCCGGATTGTCCGCTACCTGACGGGCAGCCGCACGCGCCAACTGGTTGGACTTACCCTCGACGAAATTCTCGAAGGTATAGTTCACGTTGGTGTTGCTCTTGTGGTTCGGCTCGGGCTTGGCTTCAGCCTTGCTTTCCCAGCTCTTCTGCAAGTTATTCACAGGCGCGGCACCCTGTACCGGCGCTCTGGCGACAGCAACAGGATGGGGACGATTGCCTATATCAAAACGCAGGGCGGGGCCGTCGACCCCGCAGAGTTCGTTGATGATGCCGTTAACCCGGATGAGATACTTGTCTCGTACCCAGTCCAGAACAAAGCGATTCGGTGCATACAGGGTCAGAGTATTGTCACTCAACTCCGCTTGAAGCGGCCGGATCCACATGCTGAATTCTGCCGAGGGCAACTCATCTTGCAGCCGGTTAAGGCACTGCTGCCATAGCGAAGCAGTCACTCTAAACTCCTGTCGATTGATTAACTAAAGACCGGCTATTCTACGTTTTTAGCCGCCGGATCTCCAGCCATCGCCCGGTGGATCCAGCAAATAAGATCCTTGACTTTCAAGGATCCAGCGCCTTTGGATCGGATTTCATCCCCAAAGTTACCCACAGCTTGATCCACCGTCCTGATTGGTCGATCCCGTGCTTCTCTCCTGTTATTTCATATAACCAAATGTCATTTATTTTTTAAATTTTATTCCAATAACATCAGGGCCAAACCAGTTATTACAACTACAAATACAAGACATTGAGAGAGAGAAACACCATGAAAACATCCATCAAACTGATTTCCGGCGCAGCCATCCTGCTCGCCACCCTGTCCGGTCAGGCCATCGCCCAGGAGACCATCAAGGTCGGCATGTCTGGCAAATATTTCCCGTTCACCTTCGTTAAACAGGACAAGCTGCAGGGCTTTGAAGTGGATATGTGGAACCAGATCGGCGAGCGCACCGGCTACAAGGTCGAATTCGTGACTGCCAGCTTCTCCGGTCTGTTCGGCATGCTGGAAACCGGCCGCATCGACACCATCTCCAACCAGATCACCATCACCGACGAGCGCAAGGCGAAGTACGACTTCTCCCAGCCTTACGTCTATGACGGCGCCCAGATTGTGGTACGCAAGGGCAACAGCACCATCCACGGCATCAAGGATCTGGAAGGCAAGAAGGTGGCCGTGAACCTGGGTTCCAACTTTGAAGAGCTGCTGCGCAAGAACGACCCGAACAAGAAGATCGACATCCGCACCTATGACTCCGCCTTCGAGCAGGATGTCGCCCTGGGTCGCATCGATGCCTTCGTGATGGACCGCGTCTCCACCGCCCAGCTGATCAAAGAGTCCAAGCTGCCGCTGCAACAGGCTGGCGCACCGTTCGAGACAATCGAGAACGCCCTGCCCTTCCTGAAGACCCCGGAGAAACAGGCGCTGCTGAAGAAGGTCGACGAGACCCTGACCGCCATGCGCAAGGATGGCTCCCTGCGTCAGATCTCCGAGAAATGGTTCGCTTCCGACATCACCGACAAATAAATGATGGAATTTGACCTCGAATACACGCTGGGGCTGTTTCCCATCCTGCTCAAATACCTGGGCACCACGATGGAAATGGCCCTGTGGGGATTCGTGCTGGCACTCGTACTCTCGCTGGCCCTGGCGATAGTACGGGTGTTTCGCGTCCCCGCGATTCACTGGCTGGCGATGCTCTATATCTCGTTCTTTCGGGGTACACCGCTTCTCGTTCAGCTGTTCCTGCTCTACTACGGACTGCCGCAACTATTCCCGATCTTCGTGGGGATGGATGCCTTTACCGCCGCCATCGTCGGTCTGACCCTGCACTTCGCCGCCTATATGGCCGAGTCGATCCGCGCAGCCATCCTCGGCATTCACAAAAGCCAGATGGAAGCGGCGCTCAGTATCGGCATGAGCCGTTATCAGGCGATGCAGCGGATCATCCTGCCGCAGGCGGCCCGCATCGCCACCCCGTCGCTGATGAACTACTTCATCGACATGATCAAGAGCACCTCGCTGGCGTTCACCCTGGGAGTGGCCGAGATCATGGGCAAGGCGCAGATGGAAGCCTCCTCCTCCTTCAAGTTCTTCGAGAGCTTTATGGCGGTGGCGCTGATCTACTGGGTAGTGGTGATCTTCTTTACCCGCTTGCAGCATCTGCTGGAAGTCCGTCTCAACCGTGCCTATTAAAGGAGGGCTCTCATGATCAAGCTAACCGGCCTCTCCAAGGCATATCACGGCAATCAGGTGCTCAACGGTATCGATCTGGAGGTCAAAAAGGGGGAAATTGTCGTCATCATCGGCCCCTCCGGCACCGGCAAGTCGACTCTGTTGCGCTGCCTGAACCTGTTGGAGACCCCGGATGCGGGCACCCTTGCCATCGACGATCTCGAGCTGAATCTGGCCAAGGCCAGTGAACAGCAGGCGATCGAGCTGCGCAAGCGGGCCTCCTTCGTGTTCCAGAACTACGCCCTGTTTGCCAACAAGACGGCGCTCGACAACATCGCCGAAGGGCTGATCACCGTCTGGAAGCAGCCAAAAGCCGAGGCCCGCGCCACAGCGCTCGGCATCCTCAAGGACATTGGTCTCGCCGACAAGCAGGATGCCTATCCGGCCTCCCTCTCCGGCGGCCAGCAGCAACGGGTCGGCATCGGTCGGGCCATGGCGGCCCACTCCAAGGTGATCCTGTTTGACGAACCCACCTCGGCGCTCGATCCGGAATGGGTCGACGAGGTTTTGGGACTGATGAAAGAGTTGGCCCGCCAGCACCAGACCATGGTGGTGGTGACTCATGAGATTGAATTTGCTCGTGATGTTGCCGATCGGGTGATCTTCATGGAAGGGGGGCGGATCGTCGAGCAGGGCCCGCCGGATCAGATATTGGTCGATCCCAAGGATCCCCGTACCCGGGAGTTCTTGCGGAAAGTCCTTAAATAGCTCTCTCTTTGGCGGCCTGGCCGCCTTTTTTATTGAGGGATCCCTTGTTTAACCCCGGGTTGCCAGTATAATCCGGAGCCCTTGATCCTCTGGATCCTCACACTCGGCAGCGGCCTTTTCAAGACCACGGCAGGATGAGAGGGAACGGCGGATTGACTAAAAGCCGAACTCTGTTTAGAATTCGGCCTCTTTTGCTAGTCGTCACACGCTATAGCTGGCGCGTCGGCTAAGTGTGACAATCAAAACTGTACAGAAATACGGAATCGAATCATGAAACGTACTTTTCAACCGTCCAACCTGAAGCGCAAGCGCTCTCACGGTTTCCGCGCCCGCATGGCAACTGCCAACGGTCGTAAAGTTCTGGCCGCTCGTCGTGCCAAGGGTCGTGCCCGTCTGGTAGTTTAATGCCTACCCAGCACACCTTCTCTCGGGAGTTACGTCTGTTAACTCCCGAACACTTCAAACGCGTTTTCGCCGAGCCTGTCCGGGCTGCTTCCCCGCAAATTACGCTTCTCGCCTGCCCCAATTCACTCGAACACTCTCGTCTTGGTCTCGCTGTGCCCAAAAAAGCACTCAAGCGTGCCGTCTGGCGTAACCGTGTCAAACGGGTGGTCCGGGAAAGTTTCCGCCTCAAACAACATCAGCTGCCCGCTATCGACATCGTGGTGATCGCCAAAGCCGGTGTGAAAGAGATGGATAACGAGGAACTGTTCAAGTTACTGGAAAAGCTATGGCGCACTCTGTCACGCCGTTGCAATGGGTAGCTATCAAACTGATACGCCTGTATCAGCTAATCATTAGCCCTCTGCTCGGGCCGCGCTGCCGTTTTACTCCAACTTGTTCCCAATTTGCGATAGAAGCCATCCGACTTCACGGTTTCATAAAAGGCGTTTGGTTAGCTAGCAAACGTCTATTAAAATGCCATCCCTTATCCGAGGGTGGTTATGACCCGGTTCCGCAACCAAAGCGAAGAAACTGAAGACTATGGAATCACAACGCAATCTACTCCTGATCGGTTTGCTGTTCGTGAGCTTTCTGCTCTGGCAACAGTGGGAGTCCGACAAGGCTCCGAAGCCGGCCCCGACTACCGTGGCCCAAACCGAACATTTCGTACCTGAAGCCGGTCAGACCGGTGATATTCCTCAGGTTTCCGAGCAAGCCAACGCGACTGCCGCACGCAAGCTGATCACCGTCTCCTCTGACGTGCTCAAGCTGACCCTGGATACCCAGGGTGGTGACGTCGTGTCTGCCGAACTGCTGTCTCACAAACTGGAAGAGGGCAAGGACCAACCGTTCGTGCTGCTGACCAGCAAGCCTGAGCACCTCTATATCGCCCAGAGCGGTCTGGTGGGTCGCAACGGTCCGGACAGTCAGGCCGAAGGTCGTCCTACCTATGAAGCCGCCCAGACCAGCTATCAGCTGGCCGATGGTCAGGATCAAGTCGTCGTTCCGATGACCTGGACCGACAGCAAGGGCGTGGTCTTCACCAAGGAGTTCATCCTCAAGCGTGGCGACTATGCCGTTGGCGTTGATTACAAGATCGACAACAAATCTGCCGAGCCGGTTCAGGTGCAGTTTTATGGTCAGCTGAAGCAGACCGTAGCAACGCCGAAGGATCAGGAAGGTCATGCCATGGTAGCCAGCGCTTACCGTGGTGGTGCCTTCTCCACTGAAGATACCCGCTACAAGAAGTACACCTTCGACGAGATGAAGGATGCCGACCTGAACAAGACCACCAAGGGTGGTTGGGTCGCCATGCTGCAACACTACTTCGTCTCTGCCTGGGCACCGAATGCCGACGATACCAACAGCTTCTACAGCCGTGTGATCCCTGGTAAAGGCCAGGCCATCATCGGTTACAAGGCGCCGCTGGTTGACGTGGCTGCCGGCCAACAGGCTGAAGTAACCAGCAAGCTGTGGGTCGGTCCCAAGCTGCAAGACCAGATGGCCAAGGTGGCTAACCACCTCGACCTGACCGTCGACTACGGCTGGCTGTGGTTCATCGCCCAACCGCTGCACTGGCTGCTGACCGTGTTCCACGGTTTCGTCCAGAACTGGGGTCTGGCCATCATCATGCTGACCCTGCTGGTACGCGGCATCATGTTCCCGCTGACCAAGGCCCAGTACACCTCCATGGCCAAGATGCGCATGCTGCAACCCAAGATTGCGGCCCTGCGCGAGCGCTTCGGCGATGACCGCCAGAAGATGTCTCAGGGCATGATGGAGCTGTACAAGAAGGAGAAGGTCAACCCGCTGGGTGGCTGCCTGCCGATCCTGGTTCAGATGCCGATCTTCATCGCCCTCTACTGGGCACTAATGGAGTCCGTTGAACTGCGTCACGCGCCGTTTGCCCTGTGGATCACTGACCTGTCAGTGAAGGACCCCTTCTTCGTGCTGCCAATCCTCATGGGTGCCTCCATGTGGTATCTGCAGAAGATGAGCCCGACCACCGTAACCGACCCGATGCAGCAGAAAGTGATGCAGTTCATGCCGATCATCTTCACTTTCATGTTCCTCTGGTTCCCGGCTGGTCTGACTCTCTACTGGCTGGTGAGCAACGTCATCTCCATCATCCAGCAGACCATCATCTATCGTCAGCTGGAGAAGAAAGGACTGCATTCACGCAGCTAATCTTCCCGTGATGACAAAAGAGGCGGCCTTCGGGCCGCCTTTTTTATTACAATGTCCCCACTACGTTTTCCTATCAGCGAACAAACGAGCCAAGCAAGATGACAACAGATACGATCGTGGCCCAGGCCACCGCGCCAGGCCGTGGTGGCGTCGGCATAGTTCGGGTCTCCGGCCCCGCCGCCGAACAGGTCGCCGGGATAGTGCTCGGCAAGCTCCCGCGGGTGCGCTACGCCGAATATCTGCCGTTCAGGGATGAGCAAGGCCAGGTACTGGATCAGGGCATCGCCCTGCTGTTCAAAGCTCCCAACAGCTTCACCGGCGAGGATGTGCTGGAGCTGCAGGGCCACGGCGGCCCCGTCATCATGGACATGCTGATCCGCCGCATTCTGAAAATCGACGGCATCCGCCCTGCCCGCCCCGGCGAGTTCAGCGAGCGCGCCTTCATCAACGACAAGCTGGATCTGGCCCAGGCCGAAGCCATCGCCGATCTGATCGAAGCATCCAGCGAGCAGGCCGCCCGTAGCGCCATGCACTCCCTGCAGGGGCAGTTCTCCAGCAAAATCCAGCAACTGGTGGAGAGCCTGATCCGGCTGCGCATCTACGTGGAAGCGGCCATCGACTTCCCGGACGAGGAGATCGACTTCCTCTCCGACGGCAAGGTGGCGGGCGACCTCTACAGCATCATGTCCGAGCTGGACGACGTGCGCGGGGAAGCCAAACAGGGCGCCCTGCTGCGGGAAGGGATGAAGGTGGTGATCGCCGGTCGTCCCAACGCCGGTAAATCGAGCCTGCTCAACGCTTTGGCAGGGCGCGAGTCAGCCATCGTCACCGAGATTGCCGGTACCACCCGCGATGTGCTGCGCGAGCATATCCATCTCGATGGCATGCCGCTACACATCATCGATACCGCCGGTCTGCGCGACACCCAGGATAAGGTAGAACAAATCGGTATCGAGCGCGCCTGGGCCGAGATTGAACAGGCCGATCGGGTGCTGTTTATGGTGGATGGCACCACCACAGACGCGGTCGACCCGCGGGAGATCTGGCCGGAATTTGTTGATCGGTTGCCAAAAAACATCGGCCTCACCGTCATTCGCAACAAGGCCGACCTGACCGGCGAGGATCTGGCACCGAGCCAGGAGCAGGGCCACGCCGTCTACCGCATCTCCGCCAAAACCGAGCTGGGGCTGCCCGCCCTGCGCGAGCACCTGAAAGCCTGCATGGGCTTCCAGGGCAACACCGAAGGGGGCTTTATGGCCCGCCGCCGCCATCTGGATGCACTGGAGCGCGCCGCCGAGCGCCTGCTGGTGGCCAAAGAGCAGCTGGAAGTGTTCGTGGCCGGCGAGCTGGTGGCCGAAGAGTTGCGCCTGGCGCAAGAGTCCCTCTCCGAGATCACCGGCGAATTCAGCTCAGACGATCTGCTGGGCCGTATCTTCTCCAGCTTCTGCATCGGCAAGTAACTCTCCGCACAGCAGACAACAAAAAGCCCGGGTTCATCCCGGGCTTTTTGTTGTGCGTTTTTTGTCCGCAAACCTAGAGGCGGCGCAGGCACCACATGAAGTAAGCGCCCCCTAACAGGGTGGAGACCAGTCCGACCGGCACCTCCTGCGGGAAGAGGACCTGCTGGCCGACCCAGTCCGCCGATACCATCAACAGGGCGCCGGAAGCGGCGGCCCCAAGCAGGTGCCAGCGAGCCCGCACCAGCCCCATCAGCTTGGCCATATGCGGTGCCAACAGACCGACGAACGAGAGCGGCCCCACCACCAGGGTGGCGCTGGCGGTGAGCACGGCCACCAGCAGCAGGATGGCGAGCTGGGCACGGTTGAGGCGAATGCCGAGTGCGGTAGCTACCGCCGCCCCCATCGGCATCAGATCGAGCCAGCGGCTCACCAGCAGGCAGGCGGCCAGCATCAACAGCGCCAGCCCCACCAGCCCATAGGCCACCGGCAGGGTGACGTAGTAGGTGGAACCGGACATCCAGGAGAGCAGTTGCTGCACCCGCATGTCGCCGTTGGCCAGCGCGATGGCCTGCAGCGGCTCAAACAACGCCGTGATGGCGATACCTGAGAGTAGGATCCGCTCCGGCTGGAAGCCGTGCTTGCGATTGACCAGCACCAGCAGCAACAGGCAGCCGAAGGCACCGAGCAGGCCACCGGACAGCATCAGCGGCAGGGGCAATGCAGGCAGCAACAGCGCCGTCGCTATCACCCCCATAAAAGTGCCACCGCTCACCCCCAGCAGCTCCGGGCTCGCCATCGGGTTGTTGCTGACCCGCTGCAACAGGGTACCCGCCAGCGCCAGCAGCACGCCAGCCGCCCCCGCCGCCAGAGTGCGCGGCAACCGCCACTCCAGTTGAGCCTGCCAGCGGAGCCAGCTCGGCCAGCTCCAGCCCGTCATTCCCTGTCCAACCAGCAGGGAGGCGACCATGGCCAGCAACAGCCCGACCAACAACAGGCCAATAAGGAGAGCCGGTGCCGGATGGCGGGCCACCAGCAGGCCGGCGTTAGCCTTCGGCGTACCCGACTTGATACCTAGGCGCGGGATCAGCCAGAGCAGCAGCGGAGCCCCCAGCAGGGCGGTCATAGCGCCGGTGGGGATCAAGACTGGCCAGAAGCGGCTCAGGCTCTGCAGCAGCAGATCGGTCGCCGCCAGCAGCAGGGCGCCGAGGATCGGAGCCCACAGCAGCCGCTGGCCAAGCTGGCGGATCCCGAGCAGCCGCACCATGGCGGGCGCCGCCAGCCCGATAAAGCCGATCAGCCCCACCACGCTCACCACGCAAGCGGTGACAAACACCGCCAGCCCAAGTCCGGCAAAACGCAGATGCTGAAGGGAGACCCCCAGACTGCGGGCGCTGGCATCATCCAGCTCCAGCACCGCCAGCGGGCGCACCAGTACTGCGGCCAGCAAAGCGGCTGCCAGCAGGCGGGGCAACAGGTAACTCACCCCGCTCCAGCTGTTCTGCACTAGCGAGCCACTGCCCCACACCAGCAAGCCTTTCAGCTCCTCCTGAAAGAACAGCAGGAGCCCCATGCTGATGGCCGCCAGATAGAGGTTGATCACCAGCCCGGCAAAGACGATGACCACCGGATTGAGCTGGCGACGCCAGGCCAGGGCAAACACCAGTGCCATCGCAAGGCTGCCGCCGGCCATGGCGATCCACTCCCGCCCCAACAGCAACCAGGAGGGGGCAAACAGGGTCACCATCATCAACGCCAATTGGGCACCGGAGGCCACCCCCAAGGTGGTCGGTGATGCGAGCGGGTTGCGCAGCACCTGCTGCATCAGGGTACCCGCCAGCCCGAGCGCCGCCCCGGCCAGCAGGGTGACAGCCAAACGGGGTAGCCAACTGAAATGCAACACCGCTTGGCTGACATCATCCAGATTGGGGGTGAACAGGCTCTGCCACCAGAGCGCACCGGGCAGCTGGCGAGCCAGTTCCCAATACGCGAGCGAGAGGGTCAACCCCAGCAGGATCGAGACCGGCCGCAGCAGCGGTGATGTGAGCAGTCGCTTCATCGGCTAGCCTCCATACGCTCGGCATCTTGCAGCAATGCATCGCTGAGCAGACCGGCGAAACGGCGAGCGGCAAGTACGCCGCCAAAACTCCAGACCGCAGGCAGATGCAGCACAGGCGCCTGCCGAACCAGCGGCAGATGCTGCCACAGCCCAGGCTCCTGCAGCCGTTCGCTCACCCCTACCGGGATGGGATCGACCACCACCAGCCGCGCGGTTGGCAAGGTCATAAACTGCTCGATGCTGACCACCGAGAAACCCCAGTCATTGGTCTGCTCTTGCCAGCCATTACGCAGCCCGAGCCGCGTCATCACCGCATCGAACAGGCTGTGGCGACCAAACACCCGCACATGGCGCTCATCGATAAACTGCACTACCAGCAGGGGCGGCAGATCCGCAGGCAATCTGGCCTGCATTCTGGCGAGATCCCGATCCAGCCCGGCCAGCAGCCGTTCGCCCTCGGCGGTTTTGCCCACCATGCGGGCGAGGGTCAGGGTCACCTCGTGCAGCCGCTGCCACAGATCGGTTTGCCCATCATAGAGGGCGATGGTGCTCACCGGCGCGATGCGGGAAAGAGTTGGCGCCAGCGGGGCCGCCAGCGGCGAGATCAGGATGCGATCGGGTTTGAGCTCCGCCAGCAGCTCACGGTTGGGCTGGGTGCGCAGGCCGATATCCACCACCCCGGCAGGTAGCCGTGGCTCGCCGACCCATGCCTGATAGGGGCCTGCATCCCCCACCGCCAGCGGAGTCACCCCGAGTGCCAGCAAGGTTTCGGCTATGGTCCAGTCGACGGTGGCGATACGGGGTAGCGGTGCAGAGGCGATCGGGGATGTTTCGGCCTGCGCCGCAAGTGGCAGCAGCAGGCTGATAAGGCAGGGTGCCATCTTCTTCAATAAACGGTTCAAGAGAGCCCCCCGGTCAGACGATGGCGATGGGATGAGCATGAGCCGGGTGGCGAATGACCTCCATCGGAATGCCATAGATGGCGTGCAGGGTCTCACTGGTCATGAGCCCCTCAGGTTCGCCGTGGGTAAGCAGGCGGCCGGAGTGGAGCGCCACCAGCCGATCGCAGAAGCGGGAGGCCATATTGATGTCATGAATGACGATGATGACCCCAAGGTTAAGCTGACGGCTCAACTGCTTGACGAGCGTGAGCACCTCCACCTGATGGGCCACATCCAGCGCGGCCAGCGGCTCGTCCAGCAGGATGAAGCTGCTCTCCTGGGCCAGCAGCATCGCCAGCCAGACCCGCCCCCGCTCGCCGCCGGAGAGGGTATCCACCAGCCGATCGGCAAAGCGTTCGGTATGAGTAAGGACGATGGCCCGCTCGACCTGACGGTGATCCTCCGCCCCCATCCGGCCCAGCAGGCCGCGCCAGGGGTAGCGGCCCATCTCCACCAGCTCCCGCCCGAGCAGATTCTCGGCGCTCGGCAGATGCTGGGGCAGATAGGCCACCTGACGGGCAAACTCCCGGTTGCCCCAGTCAGGCAGCGGCTTGCCATCGAACAGGATCTCGCCGTCACTGAGAGGTTGCTGGCGAGCCAGCAGCTTGAGCAGGGTCGATTTGCCCGAACCATTGTGGCCGATGAGGCCATAGACCTGTCCCTGCTCGAAACGCAGGTCGGTGGGGTGCAGCAGCGTGCGGTCATTGACCGTGAAGCTGGCTGATTTCATCTCGAACATAAGCAATTCCTGTGCTGGCTTGCCGCCAGTCTCATCGGTGCCGGCATCAAGCCGGCACCTCGCAATCCAGGTGGGCGATCGCATCGCGGCTCACTGCGGCACGGCGCGCGCCGGTCAGTTCGGTGAGTTTTCCCTGCCGCATCTCCAGCAGGCGATCGGCCAGCGGGAAGTAGTGATCGTCGTGACTGATGGCAATCACCGTCTTGCCCATCTCCTTGAGGCGCGGTAGCAGCACCTGATAGAAGATGCGCCGGAACTGGGGATCCTGATCCGCGGCCCACTCGTCAAACAGCATCACCTCGCGCTGCTCGGCCAGCGCCAGCAGCAGGGCGACCCGCTTGCGCTGCCCTTGGGAGAGATCGATATCGGCGATAAATCCATCCTCGATGGTGAGCTTGCTGCCCATCTGCAACCGCTCCAGCCACTCGGCCACCAGCTCATCCTTGGGTTCCGGCCCCAGCAGGTGCTGGAACAGGTGATAGTCGGTGAAGATGGCGGAGAAGAGCGCCAGATAGCCGTTGCGATCGGTGATCGGCTCACCATCCAGCAGGAGCCGGCCCGATACCGGCTGGTAAAGGCCGGTCAGCAGCATGGCCAGCGTCGACTTGCCGGAGCCATTGCCGCCAATGATGAAGATCTGCTCCCCCTTTTCGATGACCAGATCGATGGGGCCAACGGCAAAACCGCCCTCCCCCTGATAGTGAAAGCTCACCTGCTCCAGCTCGATACGCTGCCAGGGGCGGATGGCGGGCGGCAGCGGGAAGTCCGCATCCGGCTCGGCCAGATTGAGGGCGGCGATCTTGTCGAACGCCACCTGAGCGGCAAGCAGGGTCGGCAGGGCGCCAATCCCCTGCAACAGCGGGGTGCGCAGGAACAGCAGGGTCAGCGCAAAGGTGGCGGCCACATTGGTGTTGGCCCAGCCAAGGCCGTTGGCCAGAAAGAAGACCAGACCTATGGCCCCCAGCATCATGATATTCGACCAGTTCACCGCACTCAGGTGATAGGTGTCGGCGCGAATGATCTGCTGGCGGTAGTCACGGGCATTTTGCTCATAGAGCTGGTGGTAAACGAAGTGAGCCCGCTCGCGGTTTAGCGCCAGCTCCTTGCTGCCAGCGATGATGGCCTGATAGTTCTGATAGAGCCGATCTTCGGCCTGACGCATGTGGGAGAGATGGCGATAAACACGGTTCACCAGCAGCCAGCCCACCACCATGGTGACGGTGACCCAGAGCGCGGTCACCCCGAGCAGGGCCGGAGAGAGCCAGCCGAGGTAAAAGGCAGAGCCCAGCGTGAGCACCAGCCCCTGCACCAGCTCAGGCAGGCGCACGAAGGCGATGGTGATTTGGCCGATATCGCTGGAGAGGGAGGCCAGCAGCGGCCCCTGACCAATCTGGCGGATGCGAGCGACATCGGTATCCAGCAGTTGCTTGAGCAGACGGCTACGCAACCGGTAGACAAAATGGTGACCGAGAGTGGTCAGGGCCAGCTGAGATCCGAGTGTGATCACCAGCAGCAGCACAATGAGGCCGACCAGCTGACCTAGGATCGGCAGCGGATCACCTATAGATTCGATTAGAGACTGATTGATAAAAGCAATGACGCCAATCCCGCTGACGGCACTGAGCAGACTGAGCAGGGTAATGGTGATAAAAGGCCAACGATATTGGCGATAAACCAGAGACAAGAGTTCCATAACGGACCGGTATTCCAGAGAGATCAGAACAACTGCGGGTGAAAAGAAGGGCGGGAACCCGGTTCCCGCCCGACTTCGATTACCAGCGGTAGTTGATGCTGCCCACTACGCTGCGCGGCTCGCCGTAGTAGCAGTAGTAGTCACAACTGGCCACGTAGGTTTCACCCAGCAGGTTGTTGACGTTGAGCTGGGCGCGCCAGTTCTTGGCAAAGTCATACCCGATCATCGCATCCCAGACGGTATGGGCCGGCACCTCGGCAGAGCCGTAGATGGGGGTATAGTCCGCATTCACGGCGCCAATACCCACGCTGGAACCGATATAACGCACACCGGTCCCCAGCTCCAGACCCGAAGCCACCCCTTGCTGCACCTTGTAGTTACCCCAGAAGGAGGCCTGGTGGCGCGGGATCAGGCTGGCACGGCGATCGCCACTGCCGGTGTCGTTGGTTTTGGCATCGGTGTAGGTATAAGCAGCGGTCAGACGCAGCGCATCGGTCACCTGCACGCTCCCTTCCAGCTCAACCCCCTGAGAGGTCACTTCACCCGCCTGGGTCTGCTGGCCGGAACCGGTAGAGACCAGCGAGTTGGTCTGGGCCAGATCGAACAGCGCCAGATTGATGTAACCGTCGAGGAAGGCTGGCGCATACTTCACGCCAGTCTCGTAGAGCTTGCCCTTGAGCGGCTTGTAGGAGTTTCGGGTGTTAGGATCGATCCCCGGCAGCACTTCGAACGACTCGGCATAGGCAAAGTAGGGAGAGAGGCCGTTGTCAGCCAGATACATCAGGCTGCCCGAGAGGGAGAGCTCGTTATCGTACTGGCGCTCGTCCTTGCTGGTATTGGTGTTGTGGGTCTCCACATAGTCAAAACGGCCACCGGCAGTCAACAACCAGCGATCGTCCCAGCGGATCTGGTGCTGGGCATAGAGGCCGCTCTGGCCCTTGCTGCTCTTCTGGTGAGTGGCGGTCGACTCGTCAAAACCGGGGAAGCCGCTGTAATCCGGGTTCATGGTATTGATGGTGCCCATACCGTAGTTGTCGGCCTCGACCCCTTCATTGACGTGACGCTGCAGATCTACCCCCAGCAGCAAGGTCTGCTCGGTGCTGTCGGTGTTCCAGTAGCCCACCATCTGGTTATCCATGGTGGCACTCTTGGTATTGCCATCGCGGTAAACCAGGCCACGACTGGCAGTTGTGCCTTCATAGGTCGGGAAGATATAGGTCTGGCGCAGCAGCAGATCGTTGTAGTTGAAGCGGACGTTCTGCTTGAACTCCCAGGTCTGGTTGAGCTGGTGGGCCAGCTCGTAACCGGTGGAGATCTGGGTATTGCGGTTGCGATCGTAATCCGGTTGGCTCAGGTTGGTAGAGGGATCAATCTGGCCACCTGACGTATTCAGGGTGCCATAGACCGGGAAGAAGCCGTTGGTCGGGACCCCTTCGTCGTGCAGGAAACTGGCCAGCAGGGTCAGGCTGGTACGATCCGAAAGATCGAAGGTGACGCTCGGCGCCAGATAAACCCGATCGTTGTAAGTACCGGTAAGCACCCCATCACGCTCTTTATAGAGAGCAACCATGCGGTAACGGCTGTTGTCGGAGAGCGCGTCAGAGACGTCCACCCCGACCTGACGATGATCCCGGCTGCCAAGCTGCAGATCCACCTGCCCTTGCGGCGTGGCGGTCGGTCGCTTGCTGATGGCATTGATCACCCCGCCCGGAGGCGCCTCACCGTAAAGGATCGAGGCTGGCCCCTTCAGCACTTCCACACTCTCCAGACCGAACGGTTCCGGCGTCCAGACGTAGTAGCCCGTGCCAAACAAGCGGTTGCCATCCAGATAAGAGGCGGTATCGAAGCCACGCACCTTGAACCAGTCGGTGTTGTTGTCTGAACCATAGAGGCCGGTCAATACGCCGGAACGGTAGCGAATCGCTTCATCCAGCTGCAACACGGCGTGCTGATCCAGCTCCTCCCGGTTAACCACGGAGACGGCGCGAGGCGTCTCGGCCATAGGCACTTCCACCTTCATGGCCGTACCGGTCACCACCATGGTTTCGCTGGCTTTGGGCAGCTCAGCGGTGGTTTGTTCGGCCATCAGCGGCAGGGAGACGAGCAAACCGGAGAGCGAAAGCACGCCGAAGGCGCCCTTCTTGCCGGGTCCTGTAGTGTATTTTTGCGCAATCATATTAAAGTCTCGTTTATCAATGAGTTATGTTGTTTTAATTGTTATTTGTGGTCGCTTGTCACGACATCACCCTGTTCCATGGGCGAATAAAGCAGCGCAATCCTACTACAGGAGCCGTGATCGAATCGATTCAATAATTGCCAATCATTTGCATCTACATTGTTATCTAGCTGCATCGTTGGCAGGATTTCGCGGGAGATGGGAGCCATCAGGAGAGCTATGAGCGGAGAAGAAAATGGAGAGGAATATAAAGAAGCAGAAAAAAGATCGACGGGATGGATCCAACGACATTATCTGACTGGATCCATTATCCCCAAGCTTTATCCATATTTATCCACACCCTTTGGCGGTAGAATCCGGCTTTCCGTTTCTTTGTCTGAAATCAGGATCCATTCCATGGCCAAACTCAATCTCGTCGTCGGCTCCATGCTGGGCGCCGCCGAATATGTCGCAGACCACGTCGCCAACCTGCTGGAACAGGCTGGCCACCAGACCCGGATCCACAACCCGGCCAAGCTGACAGAGGTGCTGGATGATGCGGGATCCATCCTGCTGGTGGTCACTTCCACCCATGGTGCCGGGGATGTGCCTGACAACCTGCAACCCTTCGCCAAGGATCTTGCCGAGCAGCATCCGGATCTTAATTCATTGAAATATGGCGTGATCGCCCTTGGTGACAGCAGTTATGACACCTTTTGCCAGGGTGGCAAGACGCTGGATCGCCTGCTGGCCGAGTGCGGTGCCAGCCGGATCGGCGAGCGGCTCGACATCGATGTGACCCAACACGAGATCCCCGAAGATGCCGCAGAAGTGTGGATCCGCGACTGGATGACGATGATCGCCTGATCAGCGTGCGGGAGATCCTGAAAAAAAGCTTGATCTCCCCACTTATCCCCAGATCGACTATCCACCATGTTATTAACAGATTGATCCGGGGGAGTTGTTCTACAAGGTTACCCACAACGCCCAGGGGTAATGTGCATAACTACGGTGTAAAGCTCTGCAAAACCTATAGTTATCCATGTATTAGATCCAGACCGACAGACCTCTGTGTATAAAAGTCCTGGTTATCCCCTCGTTCACCGGGCCAGGATCCAAGCTTTTCCACAAGCTAGGATCGTCCTTAAATTAATGATCTTTATGATCAAAAAGTGCTTATCAACAGAAAGGGCGGATCCTAATAAGAGATCCAGTAAAAGATCGATCTAAAGATCCTTAAGATCTAATTAGTGGATCCTCCCTTCATACTGAACGTTAAGTAGACGTTCCCCTCAGGACGCGAAACAGATAGAATGTTCCGCCCTTTAGCCCAGGCAAATAAAGATCTTCAGGCGTGCAGATCAAGGTGATCCCAATGCAATACCATGAACAATTTGATGTGATCGTCGTCGGTGGCGGTCATGCCGGAACCGAAGCAGCAACAGCGGCAGCCCGTATGGGCATGAACACCCTGTTGCTGACCCACAATATCGATACGCTGGGACACATGTCCTGTAATCCGGCGATCGGCGGGATCGGCAAGGGACACCTGGTCAGGGAAGTTGACGCACTCGGCGGGATCATGGCGCGTGCCATCGATCTTGGCGGGATCCAGTTCCGCACCCTCAACTCCTCCAAGGGCCCGGCAGTACGAGCCACTCGTGCCCAGGCGGATCGCCTGCTCTACAAGGCTGTCGTTCGCCAGATGCTGGAGAACTACCCGAACCTGAAGATCTTCCAGCAGGCTTGTGACGATCTGATCATGGATGGGGATCGTGTTGCCGGTGTGGTCACCCAGAGCGGGATCCGCATCAGCGGCAAGACTGTGGTGCTGACGGTCGGTACCTTCCTGAATGGTTTGATCCACATCGGGATGGAAAACTACAAGGGCGGCCGTGCCGGGGATCCTCCGTCGATCGCCCTCGCCCAGCGCCTGCGCGAACTGCCACTGCGCATCGCTCGCCTCAAGACCGGCACACCGCCGCGCATCGATGCCCGCAGCGTCGATTTCTCCGTCATGCAGGAACAGCACGGCGACGATCCGCGTCCGGTCTTCTCTTTTATCGGCAATGCCAGTCAGCATCCCCGTCAGGTGCCCTGCTACGTCACCCACACCAACGAGCGTACCCACGAGGTGATCCGCAATAACCTGGATCGCAGCCCCATGTACGCCGGGGTGATCGAGGGGATCGGCCCACGCTACTGCCCGTCGATCGAAGACAAGATCACCCGTTTCGCCGACAAGACTGCGCACCAGATCTTCGTCGAACCGGAAGGCCTGACCACCCACGAACTCTATCCGAACGGGATCTCCACCAGCCTGCCGTTTGACGTGCAGGTGCAGATCGTCCGTTCTGTGCGCGGCTTCGAGAACGCCCACATCACCCGCCCCGGCTATGCCATCGAATATGATTTCTTCGATCCGCGGGATCTCAAGGCCAACATGGAGAGCAAGTGCATTCCAAACCTGTTCTTCGCTGGCCAGATCAACGGCACGACCGGTTACGAAGAGGCGGCGGCACAAGGCCTGATGGCCGGCCTGAACGCGGCCCTGCGTGCCCAGGACAAGGATCCCTGGAACCCTCGTCGGGATCAGGCCTACATGGGCGTGATGATGGATGATCTCTCCACCCTGGGGACCCGCGAGCCTTACCGCATGTTCACCAGCCGCGCCGAATATCGCCTGCTGCTGCGGGAAGACAACGCCGATATCCGCTTGACAGCCATCGGTCGCGAGCTGGGTCTGGTGGATGACGAGCGCTGGAGCAAATTCAACGCCAAGATGGAACAGGTCGAGCTGGAGCGTCAGCGCATGCGTTCAACCTGGATCCACCCGCAACATCCGTCACTGGAGGCGGTCAACGCCCTGGTCAACACGCCGCTGACCCGCGAACAGAGTCTGGAAGAGCTGCTGCGTCGCCCCGAGGTGACCTATGATGCGCTGATGGCCATCGAAGGGGTTGGCCCTTCCGTGACTGATCCTGCCGCGGCCGAGCAGGTTGAGATCCAGATCAAGTACGCCGGTTACATCGAGCGTCAGCACGATGAAGTGGAAAAGCAGCTGCGCAACGAGAACACCTTGCTGCCGCTGGATCTGGACTATCGCGAGGTGAACGGCCTCTCCAACGAGGTGAAAGCCAAGCTGAACGATGCCAAGCCGCAGACCATTGGTCAGGCTTCCCGCATCTCCGGCATCACCCCGGCGGCCATCTCCATCCTGCTGGTTCACCTGAAAAAACACGGCCTGCTGCGTAAAACCGCCTGAGGAATCCCATGCTGGAAAGATTGAACGGCCTGCTCAAGCAGGCCGAAATTGTTATCACCGATACCCAAAAGAGCCAACTGGTGCAGTTGGTCGAGTTGCTGCACAAGTGGAACAAGGCTTACAATCTCACCTCGGTGCGAGATCCGGACGCCATGCTGGTCAAGCATATCCTCGATAGCCTGGTGGTAAGCCCCCACTTGCACGGTGAGCGCTTCATCGATGTGGGGACAGGTCCCGGCCTGCCGGGATTGCCGCTGGCGATCATCAATCCGGACAAGCAGTTCGTCCTGCTCGACAGTCTGGGCAAGCGGATCAACTTCATCCGTCAGGTGATCCAGGAGCTGGGTCTGACCAATGTGACGCCGGTCAAATCTCGGGTTGAAGAGTATCAACCCGAGGTGGGATTTGATGGTGTACTGAGTCGGGCATTTGCCTCGCTGGAGGACATGCTGAGCTGGTGTCACCACCTGCCGTCAGAACAGGGCTGCTTCCTGGCACTCAAGGGACAATATCCCGAGCAGGAGCTGGCCCAGTTGCCTGCCAATATCCGTCTGGTAGCCTGTCATGAGTTGCGGGTGCCGGAGCTGGAAGGCGAACGCCATCTGCTGGAATTCAAACATATCCAGCCCGAATAGGGTCGCAGTTTCATTTAGGGGATCGTGTGGGAAAAGTCATCGCCATAGCCAACCAGAAGGGTGGAGTGGGTAAAACCACCACCTGTGTGAATCTGGCCGCCTCCATGGCTGCCACCCGGCGCAAGGTGCTGGTGATCGATCTGGATCCGCAGGGCAATGCCACCATGGGCAGCGGTGTCGACAAGTATGACGTCGAGCGCACCGCCTATGAGTTGCTGATCGAGGATGCCCCCATCAGCGAAGTGATCATCCCCGAAACTACCGGGGGTTATCACCTGATCGCCGCCAATGCCGACGTGACCGCGGCCGAAATCCGTCTGATGGAATTTTTCGCCCGCGAAATCCGCCTGCGCAATGCGCTGGCCTCGGTGCGGGACAAATACGACTACGTATTCATCGACTGCCCGCCCTCTCTCAACATGCTGACCGTGAACGCCATGGCCGCCGCCGACTCCGTGCTGGTGCCCATGCAGTGCGAATATTACGCGCTGGAGGGGCTCACCGCCCTGGTCGACACCATCAGCAAGCTGGCCGCCGTGGTCAATCCGGAGCTCAAGATCGAAGGGGTGCTGCGCACCATGTTCGATCACCGCAACCGGCTGGCCAATGATGTGTCCGATCAGCTAAAACAGCACTTTGGCGACAAAGTCTACCGCACCATCATTCCCCGCAACGTTAGACTGGCGGAGGCCCCGAGTTTCGGTGCCCCGGCCATGCACTATGACAAATCATCGGTGGGCGCCAAGGCCTACCTGGCACTGGCTGGCGAGATCCTGCGCCGCCAGGAGCAGGAACGTCAGGCGACCATCGCAGACCGAGAGAGCATATGACTCCGAAAAAACGTGGACTGGGCAAGGGGCTGGATGCCCTGCTCAGTACCAGCACGGCTGCCCGCCAGAAACAGGTGATGAGCGATCAACGTACTGAAGAGGCCATGGCCCCCACCAATCAGGGCGAGCTGCGCAAGCTGCCGGTGGAGTGGTTGCAGTCCGGCAAGTACCAGCCCCGCAAGGATATGTCTCAGGATGCACTGGAAGAGCTTGCCAACTCCATCCGCGCCCAGGGGGTGATCCAGCCCATTGTGGTACGCCCTCTCGGCGAACAATCCTTCGAAATCATCGCCGGTGAACGGCGCTGGCGCGCGTCCCAGCTGGCGCGGCTCGAGGTGGTGCCCTGCATCGTCAAGGATGTACCCGACGAGGCTGCCGTCGCCATCGCGCTGATTGAGAATATTCAGCGGGAAGACCTCAATGCCATCGAAGAGGCGGTCGCTTTACAAAGACTGCTGACCGAATTCGAACTCACCCACCAGCAGGTGGCCGAGGCGGTGGGCAAGTCCCGCACCACGGTGACCAACCTGCTGCGTCTCAACCAGCTCAACGATGACGTGAAACGTTTCGTCGAGCACGGCGACCTCGACATGGGCCATGCCCGTGCCCTGCTGGCTCTGAGCGGCCAGGCCCAGTCCGAACTGGCCAAGCTGGTTGCCCAGAAAGGGCTGACCGTGCGCGATACCGAGAAGCTGGTGCAAAAAGCGCTCGAACCGGCAAAAGCCAGGGTCGAACCGGCCCGTGATCCGCAGATCGGCTACCTGGAGCGCCAACTGGCAGAAAAAATTGGCAATCAGGTGCAACTTCAGCCTGGCAAGCGGGATAGCGGGAAGTTAGTAATAAGTTACGAGAATTTGTCCGATTTGGACCGTATATTGGGCTATTTTGGCGTGTCGGAATCGTGATTTTTACGCTTTTTGTAGTAATAAAACATCCATTCCTTTTGATATGACCATAACCCTGATTTGCCGCGGAAAGCCGCAAAAATTAAGGATTTTTGTCATATTGCAATAGCTGCCCTCAAGGGTATAATTTGACCGGCTTTAAGAGCTGTTAACATGGGGTCTTCGGATCCCGATTTTTTACAGTTCTGTAATGTTCAGGGGTAGGTTGGTGAAGCAGAAAATAGCCTTGGAAGGTTTGACACTGGCCTTGGTTATGCTCGTTTGTCAGCTCATCCTGATCCTGGCGATGAGTGCCGTCTGGTTTTACCTGACTGGTGCCAGCGCCGGTTATTCCGCCCTCTACGGAGGGGGGATGTACTGGGTTCCTCAAGCCTTGTTTACTGTCTGGGTGCTGCGCCGCAAGGTGACAACCGAGAGTGTGGGCCTGGTTTTGCGGGACTTTTATGGTGGGGCAGGGATTAAGCTCATTTCTACAACAGGTCTATTCGCCCTGATGTTTGGTGCGGGAGTCGAGGTCGTTACCGTCTCGTTTTTCGCCACTTATATCCTCGCCCTCGTTGTACAGTGGATGGTTTCATTCACGCTTAACAACCACTATTAGGAAAACTCATGTCTGCAACCGGAGAAGTCCTGACTCCTCAGGGATATATCTCCCACCACCTGACCCACCTTCAAGTCGGGTCCGGGTTCTGGACGGTCAATATCGACTCAATGGTATTTTCCGTCGTGCTAGGCGCCCTGTTTATCCTGCTGTTCCGCAAAGTAGCCGTTAACGCTACCAGCGGGGTGCCGGGTAAGCTGCAGTGCTTTGTGGAGATGCTGGTCGAGTTTGTGAATGGTAACGTCAAAGACATCTTTCACGGTCGCAACAAGGTCATCGCACCTTTGGGACTGACGGTGTTTGTGTGGATCTTCCTGATGAACCTGATGGATCTGATCCCCGTTGACTTTATCCCTCACGCTGCACAATTGATGGGTATTCCCTATCTGCGTGTGGTTCCCTCTGCTGACGTTAACATCACCATGTCCATGGCTTTGGGCGTGTTCTTCTTGATCCTGTATTACAGCATCAAGGTCAAGGGGATCGGCGGGTTTGTGAAGGAGCTGACGCTTCAGCCTTTCAACCACCCGGCGGCCATCCCGGTTAACCTCATCCTGGAAACTGTTACGCTGATTTCCAAACCTGTTTCTCTGGGTCTTCGACTGTTCGGCAACATGTATGCTGGCGAACTGATCTTTATCCTGATTGCGGGTTTGTTACCCTGGTGGTCACAGTGGATCCTGTCCGTGCCTTGGGCAATTTTCCACATCCTGATCATCACTTTGCAGGCATTCATTTTCATGGTTCTGACCATCGTATATCTGTCGATGGCGCAGGAAGACCATGGTTGATGCAACTCAAATAATCCTTTTTATACAATCAATTACATCTAAATAACTGGAGATCCTCATGGAAAACTTGAACATGGACCTGCTGTACATCGCTGCTGCAATGATGATGGGTCTGGCTGCTATCGGCGCTTCCATCGGTATCGGTATCCTGGGTGGCAAGTTCCTGGAAGGTGCTGCTCGTCAACCGGATCTGATCCCTGTTCTGCGTACCCAGTTCTTCATCGTAATGGGTCTGGTGGATGCGATCCCGATGATCGCCGTTGGTCTGGGTCTGTACGTGATGTTTGCGGTTGCTGGCTAAGTCGTTACGACTCTCCAGGCATAACCCATTAACTAACTTAAGAGGACATCGGCTGTGAATATCAATGCCACCCTCCTCGGCCAAGCAATTGCTTTTTTCTTCTTCGTAGTGTTTTGCATGAAGTACGTATGGCCGCCGCTGATTGCTGCCATCGAAGCCCGTCAGAAAGCTATTGCTGACGGTCTCTCTTCTGCCGAACGTGCCAAGAAAGATCTGGATTTGGCCAAGGCCAACGCCACCGATCAGCTGAAAGAAGCCAAGCTGCAGGCTGCTGAAATCATTGAGCAGGCTAACAAACGTAAAGCCCAGATCATTGATGAAGCTGCCGCTGGTGCCCAGTCTGAGCGGGAAAAAATCCTGGCTCAGGGCCGTGCCGAGATCGAAGCTGAACGTCATCGTGCCAAAGAAGAACTGCGTAAGCAGGTTGCTGCTCTTGCCATTGCTGGTGCAGAGAAGATCCTGGCGCGTCAAATCGACCAGGCTGCCAACAGCGACATCGTCGACAAACTGGTAGCAGAACTGTAACGGGAACGGGGCTATGTCTGAACTGACTACAATCGCTCGCCCCTACGCCAAGGCTGCTTTCGAGTTTGCCGTTGAGCACAAGGCGGTTGACCAGTGGCTGGGTATGCTCGGTTTCGCTGCGCAAGTAGTGGAAAACGAGACCATGCACAATCTGGTAAACGGCTCTGTGGCCGCCGAAGAGCTGGCAACGCTGTTTGTCGGTGTCTGCGGTGAGCAACTCGACGTGCATGGCCAGAACCTGATCCGGGTGATGGCCGAGAATGGTCGCTTGGGTGTGCTGCCGGCGGTCGTTGCTGAATTTGTAGCGTTCAAATCTGAACTGGATAAAGAGGTTCAGGCTGACGTGATTTCGGCGATCGAACTGACCGACCAGCAGAAAGCCAATATTCAGGCTTCTCTGGAACAACGTCTCGCGCGCAAAGTGAAGCTGAATTGCAGCATCGATGCGTCCTTGATGGCCGGGGTGCTCATCAAGGCCGGTGATCTGGTAATCGACGGCACAGTCCGCGGTAAGCTGGATCGCATGGCTGACGCGCTGCAATCTTGATTGGGGTATTAGAGCATGCAACTGAATTCCACTGAAATCGCCGAGCTGATCAAGCAGCGCATTGCGCAGTTTGATGTAAAGAGCGAAGCGCGTAACGAAGGTACTATCGTCTCTGTGAGCGACGGTATCATTCGTATTCACGGCCTGGCTGATGCCATGCAGGGTGAGATGATCGAGCTGCCGGGCAACCGCTACGCTCTGGCATTGAACCTGGAGCGTGACTCCGTCGGTGCGGTGATTATGGGTTCCTATGACGGTCTGTCAGAAGGAATGAAAGTAAAAGGTACTGGCCGTATTCTGGAAGTGCCGGTAGGTCGTGGTCTGTTGGGCCGGGTGTTGAACACCCTGGGTCAGCCGATCGACGGTAAAGGTCCGATCGACAACGACGGCTTCTCGCCGATCGAAGTGATCGCACCGGGCGTTATCGAGCGTAAGTCTGTTGACCAGCCGGTCCAGACCGGTCTGAAAGCCATCGATGCCATGATCCCAATCGGTCGTGGCCAGCGTGAGCTGATCATCGGTGACCGTCAGGTTGGTAAGACCGCCATCGCGATCGACACCATCATCAACCAGAAAGATTCCGGCATTAAGTGTGTCTACGTTGCGATTGGCCAGAAGGCCTCCACCATCGCCAACGTGGTGCGCAAGCTGGAAGAGCACGGCGCCCTGGCCAACACCATCGTGGTGGTTGCCTCTGCCTCCGAAGCGGCTGCTCTGCAATACCTGGCTCCGTATGCCGGTTGCTCCATGGGTGAGTACTTCCGTGACCGCGGTGAAGACGCGCTGATCATCTATGATGACCTGTCCAAACAGGCCGTAGCTTATCGCCAGATCTCCCTGCTGCTGCGCCGTCCGCCAGGACGTGAAGCCTACCCGGGTGACGTTTTCTATCTGCACTCCCGTCTGCTGGAGCGTGCTGCTCGCGTTAACGCCGAGTACGTAGAGAAGTTCACCAAGGGTGAAGTGAAAGGCAAAACCGGTTCTTTGACCGCACTGCCAATCATCGAAACCCAGGCAGGTGACGTATCTGCGTTCGTTCCGACCAACGTGATCTCCATCACCGATGGTCAGATCTTCCTGACTTCACAGCTGTTCAACTCCGGTATTCGTCCGGCGGTTGACCCGGGTATCTCCGTATCCCGTGTAGGTGGTGCTGCTCAGACCAAGATCGTCAAGAAGCTGTCCGGTGGTATCCGTACCGCGCTGGCCCAGTATCGCGAACTGGCGGCATTCGCCCAGTTCTCTTCCGATCTGGACGAGGCGACTCGCAAGCAGCTGGATCACGGTGTGAAAGTGACCGAGCTGATGAAGCAGAAGCAGTACTCTCCGCTGAGCGTGGCTCACCAGTCTCTGGTGTTGTTCGCCGCCGAGAAAGGCTATCTCTCCGATGTCGAGCTGAACAAAATCGTCGACTTCGAAGCCGCTCTGCTCTCTTACGCCAATACCCAGCATGCCGAGCTGATGGCTGAAATCAATGCCAAAGCCGACTACAACGACGCGATCGTTGGCAAGCTGACTGCGTTGCTGGATAGCTTCAAAGCAACCCAGACCTGGTAAGCGTGTGTGGCAGCGTGAGCTGCCACTTGATGGAGAGTAAGAGATGGCCGGCGCAAAAGAGATACGTAACAAGATCGGGAGTGTGAAAAACACTCAGAAGATCACCGGCGCTATGGAAATGGTGGCAGCAAGCAAAATGCGCCGTGCGCAGGAACGCATGTCTGCCAGCCGTCCGTACGCTGAAACCATGCGCAAGGTGATCGGCCATATCGCTCAGGGGAACTTGGAATACAAGCACCCCTACCTCATCGAACGTGAGGTCAAGCGAGTGGGTTACATCGTCGTCTCCACCGACCGTGGCCTGTGTGGTGGTCTGAACATCAACCTGTTCAAGGCTGCCCTCAATGATATGAAGCAATGGAGCGCGAAAGGTGCCAAGGTTGACCTGGCACTGATCGGTAACAAGGCCTCCAACTTCTTTGAACGGCACGGCGCCAAGGTTAAAGCTCATGTCGCAGGACTGGGCGATAGTCCGAGCGTCAATGACCTGATTGGTTCAGTCAAGGTCATGCTGAAGGCTTACGACAACGGTGAGATTGACAAGCTGTATCTGGTGTACAACAAGTTCGTCAACACCATGGTGCAGCAACCACGGGTCGATCAACTGCTGCCTTTGCCCGTAACTGAAGACAGCAAGCTCGCCAAGAAACACCACTGGGATTACCTCTATGAGCCGGATCCCAAGAAGCTGCTGGATACCCTGCTGGTTCGCTACGTCGAATCTCAGGTTTACCAGGGTGTAGTGGAAAACTTGGCAAGTGAACAGGCAGCCCGAATGGTTGCCATGCAAGCCGCGACTGACAACGCCGGTAACCTGATTAACGATCTGCAACTGGTATACAACAAGGCCCGTCAGGCCAGTATTACCCAGGAGCTGACAGAGATCGTATCCGGTGCTGCTGCGGTGTAAGGCAAGGGTTATCAAAGGTTTAGAGGATTTGACATGAGTAACGGTTTCATCGTCCAAATCATCGGCGCTGTGGTGGACATCGAGTTCCCGCAGAATGCCGTGCCCCAGGTGTACGATGCACTGAAGGTCGTTAGCGAAGGTCAAGGCCAGGGTCTGGTGCTGGAAGTTCAGCAACAGATCGGTGGCGGCGTCGTTCGTTGCATCACCATGGGCTCCTCCGACGGTCTGCGTCGTGGGTTGGAAGTAGTGAATAGCGGTAAATCCATCCAGGTTCCGGTCGGTACTGCGACTCTGGGTCGGATCATGAACGTACTGGGCGAGCCAATCGACGAAAAAGGTCCGATCGGTGAAGAAGAGTGCTGGTCTATCCACCGCGCTGCCCCCAGCTACGAAGATCAGTCCAACAGCAACGATCTGCTGGAAACCGGCATCAAGGTTATCGACCTGGTATGCCCGTTCGCCAAGGGTGGTAAGGTTGGTCTGTTCGGTGGTGCCGGTGTAGGCAAAACCGTAAACATGATGGAGCTGATCCGTAACATCGCGATCGAGCACAGTGGTTACTCTGTGTTCGCCGGTGTAGGTGAGCGTACCCGTGAGGGTAACGACTTCTACCACGAGATGATGGAGTCCAACGTACTGGACAAAGTATCTCTGGTTTACGGTCAGATGAACGAGCCGCCCGGAAACCGTCTGCGCGTTGCGCTGACCGGCCTGACCATGGCCGAGAAGTTCCGTGACGAAGGTCGTGACGTACTGTTCTTCGTGGACAACATCTACCGTTACACCCTGGCCGGTACCGAAGTATCCGCACTGCTGGGCCGTATGCCTTCCGCAGTAGGTTATCAGCCGACCCTGGCCGAGGAGATGGGTGTTCTGCAAGAACGTATCACCTCCACCAAGACCGGTTCCATCACCTCCGTACAGGCCGTTTACGTGCCTGCGGATGACTTGACTGACCCGTCTCCGGCGACCACCTTCGCCCACCTGGATGCGACCGTCGTACTGTCCCGTCAAATCGCGGCACTGGGTATCTACCCGGCCGTTGACCCGCTGGACTCTACCTCTCGTCAGCTGGATCCGCTGGTGGTTGGTAAAGAGCACTACGAGACCGCTCGTGGCGTTCAGACCGTATTGCAGCGCTACAAAGAGCTGAAGGACATCATCGCCATCCTGGGTATGGATGAACTGTCAGAAGAAGACAAACTGACCGTAGCCCGTGCCCGTAAGATCGAGCGTTTCCTGTCCCAGCCGTTCTTCGTAGCAGAAGTGTTTACCGGTTCTCCGGGTAAATACGTGCCGCTGAAAGAGACCATCCGTGGTTTCCAGGGCATCCTGAAAGGCGAGTATGACGATCTGCCCGAGCAGGCGTTCTACATGGTTGGCGGTATCGACGAAGTCGTCGAGAAATCCAAGAAACTGTAAGCCTCGACAGGAGGGCCCATGGCAGAGATGATCTCCTTTCACCTGGACGTGGTGAGCGCCGAAGGAAAACTGTTTTCCGGTCGCGTGCAATCCGCTCAGGTATCAGGCTCCGAAGGTGAGTTGGGTCTCCGCCACGGTCATGCTCCGTTGCTGACTGCCATCAAGCCGGGCCTGGTCCGCTTGGTGAAGCAGAACGGAACTGAAGAGGTGCTGTACATCTCCGGCGGTATGCTGGAAGTACAACCTGAATCCGTGACCGTGCTGGCGGACACTGCGATTCGTGCTGACGATTTGGATGAGGCGAAAGCCCAGGAAGCCAAGCGCGCAGCCGAAGAGCGGATCCACAGCTCCCATGGTGATATCGACTACGCCCAGGCCGCCACCGAGCTGGCCAAGGCGATGGCTCAACTGCGAGTCATCGATATCGTCAAAAAGAATTACCGCTAATAACGGTGATGTAAAAAGCGACCTTCGGGTCGCTTTTTTTTTACCCGTTGGATAGACTCCGCCGAGTATTTCCTCATGTTCCAAAGGTCAATTTATGTCCCTCAACGTCGTGATCCTGGCGGCGGGTAAAGGTACCCGCATGCGCTCTTCCCTGCCCAAGGTACTGCACCCGGTAGCCAACAAACCCATGGTTTCCCATGTGATCGATACTGCCCGTCAGGTCGGTGCCGAGCAGCTGCATCTGGTTTATGGCCACGGTGCCGAGCTGCTGAAAGAGCGGATCGTGGCGGCCGATGTGAACTGGGTGCTGCAGGCGCAGCAGCTGGGGACCGGTCATGCCGTCGCCCAGGCGATCCCGTTCTGGAAGGATGAAGACGACGTGCTGGTGCTCTACGGCGATACCCCGCTGATCCAGCCCGAGACCCTGCAGCGACTGCTGGCTGCCAAGGCGGAAAACGGGATGGCACTGCTGACCGTGGTACTGGACAACCCCACCGGCTATGGCCGCATCGTCCGTGAAAATGGTCAGGTAGTCGGCATCGTCGAGCAGAAGGATGCTAATGCCGAACAGCTGGCGATCCGTGAGGTGAATACCGGCGTGCTGGTGGCCAACGGCGGTCAGTTGCGCAGTTGGCTCTCCCGTCTGGACAACAAGAATGCCCAGGGGGAGTTCTACCTGACCGACGTGATCGCCATGGCGCACAGCGATGGCTGCCCGATCGCGGCGGTCCATCCGGAGTGCGCCGCTGAAGTGGAAGGGGCCAACAACCGGGTACAGCTGGCTGCCCTTGAGCGCAGTTACCAGCAGATGCAGGCCGAAAAGCTGATGATCGCCGGTGCTACCCTGATCGACCCGGCCCGCTTCGATCTGCGCGGAACCCTCGAGATTGGTGAAGAGGTGGTGATCGACGTCAACGTGATCATCGAAGGCAAGGTAACTCTCGGCAACCACGTCCGTATCGGTGCCGGTGCCGTGCTGAAGGATTGTGTCATTGGCGATCACACCGAAGTGAAGCCCTACTCCATCGTTGAAGGGGCTCAGGTGGCGGATCAGTGCTCGGTCGGCCCGTTTGCCCGTCTGCGCCCGGGTGCCGTGCTGGAGCAGGATGCCCACGTCGGCAACTTCGTCGAGATGAAGAAGGCTCGTCTGGGGGTTGGTTCCAAGTGTGGCCACCTCACCTATCTGGGGGATGCCGAGGTGGGTGCCAAAGTGAATATCGGTGCCGGTACCATCACCTGCAATTACGACGGCGTGAACAAGTTCCAGACCATCATAGAGGATGACGTGTTCGTCGGTTCTGATACCCAGCTGGTGGCGCCAGTGCGCATCGGCAAGGGGGCGACCTTGGGGGCGGGTTCTACCATCACCAAGGATGTGGCTGAGAACGAGCTGGTGATCACCCGGGTGCCCCAGCGTCACATCAAAAACTGGGCTCGCCCGGTCAAGAAGAAGTGATGCCCGATCAATAAAATAGAACCGGCGCCTGATGGCGCCGGTTTTTTTGGCTTATGACTTATGGCTGGGGTCACTGGTCGATGGCTGGGGGGCCGCCCATGTGGTGGCGGGTGTGCTGTAATCCATCACCTGATACCAGTCGAGCTTGCGGGTCAGCATCATGATCAGCGCCAGGGTGGCGAACAAGAGCAGGGCGCCGAGCAGCAGAGCAATCTCTTCGGCTTGCAGCAGGCTGTAGAGGATGGCATAGACCAGCCCGAGCAGCGCCGCGAAGCCGATCCCCTGCTTCGGGCCACCCAGCACATGACTGAGGTAGAAGCCGTTGAGCAGCACACTGGCCAGCGCGGCCACCAGATAGGCCCAGCCAAAGCCGAGGTGCTCGGTCAGGGCCAGCAGCACCAGATAGAAGATAGCCAGCCCCATGCCTACCAGCGCGTACTGGATCGGGTGAACCCTCAGCCCCTTGAGCAGCTCGAACATGAAGAAGCTGATAAAGGTGAGGCCGATGAAGAGCAGGGCATATTTGGCCGCCCGTTCGTTGAGCTGATAGTGATCCACCGGCTGCACCAGACTGACGCTGAAGGTGGAGAGATGGCTATCGCCCCCGTTCATCATCCGGTTGAAGCGGGTCTCCATGTCGCTGGCGAACCAGCTGGTTTGCCAGTTGGCCTCAAACCCTTGTGGGCTCAGGGTGCGACTGCCCGGCAGAAAGTCACCGATAAAGTTGGGGTGGGGCCAGTTGCCCGCCAGCTGCAGGGTGCTCTCCTTGCCCAGCGGGACTATGTCGAGGGCGTTCATCCCCTGTAGATTGAGCTCCAGATGGAAGGTGCCATCCTGCTGTGGCAGGTTGTCGAGTGGGGCATGGATACCCGCGAGCGCGTCACCGAGGCGGGCGCCGGGGGCAAACGGGATCCGCTGTGTGCCGAGTTGCAGTTCGGGCACGCTGTTGATACCGCGGGCATCGGAGAGCTCCAGGCTCAGGTAGGGTTTGCCCGCCACCAGCTCGGCCGTTTCACCGAGCGGTGAGGTCGCGTCATTCAGCAGACTCTGTCGGGTAGGCAGGTGGCCCGATAGGGTGAGTCGGGTCTGGTAGACCTGCGCCTGATAGATGCCCAGCTTGCGCGGGGTCACCTCCATGTTGGCCTTGATATCCAACTGCTCCGGCAGCAGGTAGCGGTAGATCTGCTCCTGACGGATGAAGCGCTTGCCCTCCTGCTCGACCGTCACCGAACGGGTATAGGGCTGTACGATAATGGGCCCCATCAGCCGTTGCGGGCCGCTGCTGCTGGCCATGATGCTGTGAATGGCCTGACTGCGGTAAGCCTGACGCTCCCGGTTCAGCTCCATGATGGATTGCACCGGCACCATCAACAGCAGGCTGAGCAACAGCAGCAGAAAGATCTTGTGAGTGAATATCTGTTTGACCATGACACGTCTCCTTGTTGGATGGAGTGAGTCTGTCAGTCCGGCGTGAAGTGGTGATGGGCTTGTGTGAAGTGGCGGTGAACTGTTGAAAAACGGCGCCATCAGGCGCCGCGGGATTGTTCAGGGGCGGGAGCGCACCAACCGAGCGGCTTGTGCGAAACGATCGGTGTGGCCGTCGATGAGTCCGTGCATAAAGTCGATGTAATAGACCAGTTCCGGCATCTCCTCAATGGAGCTGGAGGTCCAGTAGGGGGCTGAATTTTCCCCGTTGTCATGGATGTCCGGAAAGAAGTTGGGGTCTGTCATCGGCATCCGGCAATTTTCGTCGAGCAGGGTGAAGAGCTCCTCGATGGTGGGGAGTCGCCACCCCTCGCCAAGGCGGGCTGCTTCATCTTTGGCTTCAAGCAGCGTCAGCAGGGCCGGTGTGCCCACGCACCCTTTCCCCTCCTGCCACTGGCTGCCCAGACTGCACGCCTGCCATTCGAGGTGGTTTAGCCGATCATGGATGACTTCTCCCTGCCGTGTCAGGCGGTCGGAGAGATCACAGGCAGCCAGCGCCATGCTGGCCGGAAGCCAGAGCAGCAATAGAAATGATTTCATGTTTGTCTCGTTTACGAATGGCGGTCAGCCCGTCGCTGGTGGGCTGACCGTGGTTATCGGGGGTTTATCTGGCGGGAAGCGAGCTCACTGCTTTTTTAGTTGTGCAGGCAGGGCAGACAGCACCTCTTCTTTCGCCTTGAGGGAGGCGAACTGCTTGCCGGGCTTTTGCACCACGGTATGGACGAAGATCAGCTGCTTGCCCGGTTTGCTGGCCCAGCCGACGAACCAGCCGATCTGCTGATCGCGGTTGAGGCTGCCATCCAGCTTCTTCGGGTAGCCCATGCCGGTTTTGCCGTGGATCTGCCAGCCGTCGATCTCGCTCACCTTGAGGATATTGGCGGTGTACTGCAGGGTCTGCGCCGAGACCGGCAGCTTGCCGCTCAGCATCTTGCCGAGGAAGCGGGCCTGCTCCTCCGGACTGATGGCGAGGCTGGAGCTGAGCCAGGCCTGGGTCAGGCCGTCATGTTTGCCCGGATTGCCGGAGAGATCCCGGTTGCCGTAGTCGAAACGGTCGACGTATTGCTGGAAGCGCTCCATCCCCAGCCATTCGGTGATCTGCTGGGAGAACCAGACCACCGAGTAGGTTTCCCAGCGGCGCGGGGTAGTGGTTTCGCGCCAGGCGGGCAGCCAGCCGTCATAGCTCGGCTTGTAAGGCAGTGCCGGATGCTCTTCATCCACCAGATAGCCACTGTCGTAACCCATCAGCGCCAGCGGGATCTTGAAGGTGGACGCGGGCGGTAGCTGGCTGGAGCAGTCCCCTTCGCTGGAGAGGGTCTGGCCGTTGCCGTCAGCATAGAGAAAGCAGCCGCTGGCGGCGGAGGCAGGCAGGGCTGCGAGCAAACCGGCAGCCAGCAGGCTGGAGAGAAGCAGGCGGGACATAGCATTTCCTTGAGCAAATGGATGAGAGAAAGCGGCAGTCTAATGCCGCTTTGTGTGGGGAATGTGAAGTTGCGGGGGGCTAGGCGAACGGCAGCCAGAGTTCCGCCAGCGCGCCCCCTTCCGGCCGGTTGCTCAGGGTCAGACGGCCGCCATGCTGGTGGGCTACCTCATGGGCGAAGCTGAGCCCCAGACCACTGCTCTTGCCCTTGTCCGGTCGTGGCAGGGAGTAGAAGCGCTCGAAGATGCGCGGCAGGGCGTAGTCGGGAATGCCGGGGCCGCTGTCGGTGACCCGAAAACAGTAGCCCTCCTCCTGCTGGCTGCCGCTTAGGGTGACCTGCCCGTTGGCGGGAGAGAAGTCGATGGCGTTGTCCAGCAGGTTGCCGATGGCCTGCTCCACCAACAGCGGATCCCACTTCTGTTTCGGCGCGCTGGCCAGCTCGGCCACCAACTCGACCTGACGGCGCTGGGCGATTATCTGGCGGGCGTCGAGGGTGCGCTTGCCCAGTTTTGCCGGTTCCACCGACTGGCGATCCAGCCCCTGCCCCGACTCCAGCCGCGCCAGTTGCAGCATTCGCTCGATCAGTTGCTGCATGCGGGCGGTTTCCAGATTGATGTTGCCGATAAACCGTTTGGCAACTTCGGGGGGGGGCGTTTCGGCCAAAATCTCCCCTGCCCCGCGAATGGCGGCCAGCGGGCTCTTCAGCTCGTGGGTCAGGCTGTGAACATAGGCTTCGATGTAGCTTTTGCCATCGAGCTGGTGGCGCATGGTCTCCAGCGAGCGGCCGAGCCGATCCAGCTCGACGGTGTGCAACTGCGGCAGCGGTGCCGCCTCCCCCTTGCTGACCGAGTCGGCGTAGTGCACCAGCTTGCCGATGGCGCGGTTGAGCCACCACACCAGCAGGCTGCCGATCAGCAGCGAGATGAGCAGCATCTGGCCGCCGGCCCGCAGCAGCTCCTGTTCCCCCCGCTCGATGGCTGGCATCAGGGTGCGATTGGGTTTGGCGACGGTGAGGGAGCCGATGATCTCGGCCCCTTCCCGCAGCGGCGCCGCCACATACATGGTCGAGCTGGCGGCATCGTCGGGATCGGTGCGGGTGCTGCGGGCGCCATATTGGCCGCGCAGGGTGCGGTAGACATCGTTCCAGCGGGAATAATCCTTGCCCAGATCCGTGCCGTCGGAGTCGTAAATCACCATACCCTTCTGGTCAGTGACATAGATGCGGTACTCCGCCTGCTGCTTGAGGTGGCCATCGATCATCGCATTGATGGGATTCTGGTTGAGGCGGGCGAAGGCGCTGGCCAACCGCCCGTTCATCATATTGCCCTCTTTCAGATCATCGAGCGCCAGCGGTGCCAGCAGCTGGGTCATGTCTACCAGAGTATCCTCGGTGGCGCTGCGCACCCCGGGTTTTATCTCCTCGACGAAGATTTCCAGCACGAACCAGGCGGCCAGGGCGAAGATCAGCAGCAGGCCGCACAGCAGTTGCAACCCGAGTCTCATGCCAGCTCCAGGCTGTAGCCCAGCCCGCGGTGGGTGAGGATCAGGTTGGCCTCGGGATCATGTTCGCGCAGCTTGGCGCGGATGGTCTTGATATGGGTATCGACGGTGCGATCCAGACTCTCCTCCGCATCCTGCCACACCAGATCCATCAGCTGTTGGCGGGAGTAGACCCGGCCCGGCGCAAGCATCAGGGTCTTGAGCAGCAGATATTCGTAGCGGGTGAGGGCCAGCAACTGGCCGCGAAAATGGATGCGGGCACGCTCCTCATCCAGTACCAGCAGGGCGCTGGGTTGGGGGGCGACGGGCTGGCTGCGGCGCAGGATGACCCGCACCCGGGCACACACTTCCCGTGGTGAGAAGGGTTTGGCCACATAGTCGTCGGCACCTATCTCCAGCCCGATCAGTCGGTCTATCTCCTCGCTGCGGGCGGTGAGGAACATCAGGGGAATATCGGTCAGCGCCCTCACCTGCTTGCAGAGTTCGAAGCCGCTGATGTCGGGTAGCCCCACATCGAGGATCAGGAAGTCGGGTCGCGTCTGTTCCAGTCGTGTCAGCAACTGTTGGCCCAGCATGAACCACTCCACCTCGAACCCGTCGGTCTGCAGGGCGTAAATCAGGGTGTCGGCGATGCTGGCCTCATCCTCCACCAGCCAGATGACTCTCTTTTGCATGGCATCCTCGTCGCAAATTGGCACCCCATTCTGGCATCGAACCAAATCGGATCCTATTTGCTGTTTTATTTTTCCAAAAAAGGGGCTAACATTTCGATGTTCTTTCGAATCGAAACTTAAAAATGACCAAACGTAATACTCAACAACGCCGCCACACCATAGTGACCCTGGTACAAGAGCAGGGTGAAGTGAGTGTCGACGCCCTCGCCAAACACTTTTCTACCTCCGAAGTGACCATCCGTAAAGATCTGGCGGTACTGGAGACCGGCGGTCTGCTGCTGCGTCGTTACGGTGGCGCCGTCCCCTTGCCGAGCGAGATGGTGGTCGAGGCCAATCCTGAACAAGTTTCGAACCGAAAGTTAGCCATTGCCCGTGCGGCGGCCGAGCGGCTGCGTGATCACAACCGCGTCATCATCGACAGCGGCAGCACCACCAGCGCCATGATCCCCATGCTGGGCAACAAGCGCGGCCTCATCGTGATGACCAACTCCCTCAATGTGGCCGGTGCCCTGCGCGAGCTGGAAAATGAGCCTACCCTGTTAATGACCGGTGGCACTTGGGACCCTCACTCCGAATCCTTCCAGGGGCAGGTGGCGGAACAGGTGCTGCGCTCCTACGACTTTGACCAGCTCTTTATCGGTGCCGACGGCATCGACCCGGAGCGTGGCACCACCACCTTCAACGAGCTGGTGGGCCTGTCGCGGGTGATGGCAGAGGTGTCGCGGGAGGTCATTGTGATGGTCGAATCGGAAAAGATCGGCCGCAAGATCCCCAATCTCGAACTTCCCTGGTCGAGCATCCATACCCTGGTGACCGACGAGGGGCTGGCCAGCGAGGCCAGAGAACAGATTCAAGCCCAGGGGGTGACGCTTATCTGCGCCCCGGTCACTTGCTGACATCGAGCTCTGAACCATCCAACTGACTTTACGATTTGCATCTCAAGGAGAAGTGTATGTGTGGCATCGTCGGGGCTGTCGCCCAACGTGATGTGGCTGAAATTCTGGTAGAGGGCCTGCGCCGTCTGGAGTACCGCGGTTATGACTCCGCCGGTGTGGCCGTGTTCAGCGCCAACCAGCCGTTGCAGCGGGTTCGCCGTCTGGGCAAGGTGGCCGAGCTGGCCAAGGCGCTCGACGAGCAGTCCGTTCATGGTGGTACCGGCATCGCCCATACCCGCTGGGCCACTCACGGCGAGCCCTCCGAGCGCAATGCCCACCCCCACGTCTCCGAGCATATCGTGGTGGTACACAACGGCATCATCGAGAACCACGAAGAGCTGCGGGAAGAGTTGAAGGCGCTGGGTTATGTGTTCAGCTCCGACACTGATACCGAGGTGATTGCCCATCTGGTCCATCATGAGCTGAAGAGCGCCGGCAGCCTGCTGGCCGCCATGCAAACTGCGGTGAAGCAGCTGCGCGGTGCCTACGGTACCGTGGTGATGGACAGCCGCGACGACAGCCGCGTGGTGGTGGCCCGTTCCGGTTCACCGCTGGTGATCGGCCGCGGTATCGGCGAGAACTTTATCGCCTCCGACCAGATGGCGCTGCTGCCGGTGACCCGTCGCTTCATCTTCCTGGAAGAGGGTGATGTGGCCGAAGTGACCCGTCGCGATGTGCATATCTTCGATACCAACGGCAACGCCGTGGTGCGCGAAGAGCAGGAGTCCGAGCTCTCCCACGATGCCGGTGACAAGGGTGAATACCGTCACTACATGCTCAAGGAGATCCACGAGCAGCCCAAAGCGATCACCAACACCCTGGAAGGGCGTCTGGGCAGCGATCACGTGGTGGTCGAATCGTTCGGTAACGGCGCGCGCGCCATCTTTGACAAGGTGGAGCACGTGCAGATCGTCGCCTGTGGCACCTCCTATCACTCCGGCATGGTGGCTCGCTACTGGTTCGAAGAGATCGCTGGCGTCTCCTGCGATGTAGAGATCGCCTCCGAGTTCCGCTATCGCAAGTCGGTAGTGCGCCCCAACAGCCTGCTGGTGACCCTCTCCCAGAGCGGCGAGACCGCCGATACCCTGGCGGCGCTGCGTCTGGCCAAGGAATCCGGCTACATGAGCTCGCTGGCTATCTGCAACGTGCCGGGCTCCTCGCTGGTGCGTGAATCGGATCTGGCCTTTATGACCCGCGCGGGGGCAGAAATTGGTGTGGCCTCCACCAAGGCATTCACCACCCAGCTGGCTGGCCTGCTGATGCTGGTGGCCTCGGTCGGTCACTGCCGTGGCCACCTGAGCGCCGCCGCCGAGGCTGAACTGGTCAAGGCGCTGCAAGCCCTGCCGCTGCGTATTAAAGAGAGCCTGGCGCTGGCCAAGGATATCGAAACCCTGGCCGAAGAGTTTGCCGACAAGCAGCACAGCCTGTTCCTCGGCCGTGGCAGCCAGTACCCCATCGCCATGGAGGGGGCGCTCAAGCTCAAAGAGATCTCCTACATCCACGCCGAAGCCTATGCCGCTGGCGAACTGAAGCACGGCCCGCTGGCGCTGATCGATGCCGAGATGCCCATCATTGTGGTGGCGCCGAACAACGATCTGCTGGAGAAGCTCAAGTCCAACGTGGAAGAGGTGCGCGCCCGTGGCGGTATCCTCTACGTGTTCGCCGATGCCGATACCGGCTTCAAGAGCGACGAGACCATGCGGGTCATGAACCTCAACCATGTGGAAGAGGTGATCGCCCCCATCGTCTATACCGTGCCGCTGCAGCTGCTCTCCTACCACGTTGCCTTGATCAAGGGCACTGACGTTGACCAGCCGCGCAACCTGGCAAAATCGGTGACCGTAGAGTAAGTCACTCTCTCAAATGACAAAGAGCCGCAATTGCGGCTCTTTTTGTTGCTGCTGAGGGGTTACGACAGCCGCAGGTTGGTGATGGTGACCTCGTCGAGGGAGGGCACTATGATGCCGCTGGTGATCCCTTTGGCGATGGCCTGACTGCGGTTCTTCGAGTCGGTCTTGTTGGTCACCTGGGTCAGGTGAAAGTTGACCGTCCGCTCACTGATGCCGAGGATGGTGGCGATCTCCCAGGAGGTCTTGCCCTCGCTGGCCCAGAACAGGCACTCCTTCTCCCGGTCCGACAGTTCGGTCAGGTATTTCATCATATCCGGTCTGCTTTTGATCAGTTGCAGCGCGGAGTTGAAGATATAGCTGGCGCAGAACGACAGCAGCGGGACATTTTCAAACATCAGGTCGGAGTTGGATTTCTCCTTGGTGATGAATGAGAGGATGCCGTGCTCCCCCTGCGGGGTGTGCAGCGGAAAGGAGACTCCATTGCGTACCCCGAAATCGGCGGCCAGGTTCATCACGTCGCGGCTGGCGCTGGGCAGCCAGGGAGAGTCGCAGTCGAGCTTGTTCCAGAAGATCGGCTGGGTCTGTTTCAGCCCCAGATAGACCACCGGATCCTGGGTCAGATACTGGTTTTCGCTGTAGGCGTCAAACCAGGTGGTCGGACAGTTGTTGAACAGTGCCACGTGGGATTTTTGCATGCTGATGGGGAAAATAATCAGCAGCCGAAAGTAATCGAAGCCCATTTGATGACTGAAGCGCTCCAGCAGTTGCTGGATATCGCTGGTTTTTGTTGCCTTGGTGAACTTGTCGATATGTTCCCAGATCGCATCGTTGAGCATTACTTTCTCCTTTTTCGATCTCTATCACACTGATCGAAAAGATTTTTTATCGTTATTTATATTTGTGCTGTGGCTATTGGCGCCACTTATTCCGTGCGTGCTTAAAAATTATCCTGTTTTTGTGCATAAAGGCCAAGAAAATCCTCTCGTTGCCAGTCCGCCCTGCATTTGAGATAATGATAATAGTTATCATTAGTAAGATGTATTTCAATGAACAAATTATGGGGTGTGGCCCTGCTGCCACTGTCAGTCCACTTTGCTGCCATCGGGGATGAGCTGGTTGCTCCCGCCCTCAAGAACAGCATAGCTGCCGGGAAAGCCTCCCAGCAGCGAGTGGAAAAAGCCGCCGATGCCGCCGTTGCCGCACGACTGGAGCTGCAAAACGCCCAGCTGCAACTGCGTGACCTCGAAGCCTACAACCGCTACATGCAATCTCTGGTGGCCGATCAGCAAAATGAGCTGGGTAAATTGAGCCAGCAGCTGGAAGCGGTGCAAGAGACCCGTCAGGGCTTGATCCCGCTGATGTTGCAGATGCAGGCAGATCTGGAACAGCTGGTGCAAAATGACATTCCGCTGCGCAAGGAAGATCGGCTGGCGCGGGTTGAACAGTTGAAAGCGACCCTGGCTCGCGCAGACGTTAGCGAGGCAGAGAAATTCCGTCAGCTGCTGCAGGCCTATCAGATTGAAGCCGAGTACGGCAGCCGGATGGACAGCTATTCCGCCGAGCTGGAGCTGGATGGTGCTCCGCGTCGGGTCGATGTGCTGGCGCTGGGTCGGGTCTCCCTGCTGGCGATGACGGCCGATCGCAGTCAGGCATGGCGCTGGTCTGCCGAGGCGAAGCAGTGGCAAGCCCTCGACAGCCAGTGGCTCTCCCCTATCGCCGAGGCGATGGATGTGGCCGCCGACAAGAAAGTTCCCCAGTTGCTCAATGTCCCCCTCTCTGTCAGCCGCAGTCAGGAGGCCCAATCATGAGAGTCACCATGAAGTGGTTCCCCCTCCTTATTGCCCTCTCCTGCGGTACCAACGCCGCTGTCGCCGATGAGTGGCAGCAGCAGGAACAGGCTCGTGAACAGCAGGCTCAGCAAGATCTGGCGACCGTTGCCAAGGAGCTCGGCACTGCCCGCGCCAGACTGGCCGAGGCTCAGCGCTTGAGCAAGGAGCTGGCCGGCAAGTTCGCCAGCAACGAGAAGCAGCTGGTCGAGCTCAACGCCCAGTGGGAGCAAGCCTCCGGCGACATGAACGAGATCTTCGCGGTCACCCGTCAGGGCGCCAGCGATGCGGTCAAGCTGCTGAGCGAATCCGCCGTCGAGGGCCAGTACCCGGAGCGTCTTGCCCCGCTGAAAGCCATGGCACAGGATAAACAGGTGCCGGATCGCGCAGCTCTCGCCCTGCTGCCCGCCACGCTGCTGCAGGAGATCCGTGAATCTGGCCGGATTGCTCAGTTCAACGGCAAGGTGCTCGATGCCCAGGGGGCTGCCAGCGAGCAGTCGCTGACCCGGGTTGGCAGTTTTGCCCTGCTGGGGAGTGAAGGCTTCCTGCAACCGACCGCCGAAGGCTTGAGCCCGGTACTGGGTCTGCCCGGTAGCGTGCTCTCTGCCGTTGCGGCTTATCAGGGTCAGGAAGGGGAAGCGCTGCCGCTGGATCCTTCGCATGGCACTCTGCTGGCGATGCTGGCACAGGCGCCCACCTTCTGGCAGCAGGTACAACAAGGTGGTCAGGTCGGCGCCATTATCGTGCTGCTGGCCGCCATCGGTTTGGGTATCGCTGCGGTACGGCTGTGGAGCCTCTCCCGCGAACTGGGTCGGGTGCGCCGCCAACTCAAGAGCGGCGAGTATCACGCCGACAACGCCCTTGGCCGGGTGCTGACGGTGGCAGACAAACACCCCGAGCTGAGCATGGAGACCCTCGAATTGCGTCTTGATGAGGCGATCCTGCAGGAGACTCCTCGCATGGAGCGCGGCATCGGCATGGTCAAGGTGATCGCGGCCATCGCCCCCATGCTGGGGCTGCTCGGTACCGTGACCGGTATGATCGGCACCTTCCAGGCGATCACCCAGTTTGGTACCGGCGATCCCAAGATCATGGCGGGCGGCATCTCCATGGCACTGGTCACCACGGTACAGGGGCTGGTGGCGGCCATTCCGTTGATCCTGGCCCACAGCCTGCTGCAGTCCCGCTTCACCGAGCTCTCCAATGTACTGGAGCAGCAGGTGGCCGGCATTCTGGCCGAGCGTGCCGAGAGCAATAACTGCGGGATGGAGCGAGCAGCATGATGCTCGACATCTGGCAACAGCTGCAGAGCTTCATGGGCCGTGGCGGCCCTGTGCTCTGGGTCATTCTGGCCCTGCTGGTGCTGATGTGGATTTTGATGATCGAGCGGCTGCTCTACCTCAATCTGGGTTTCGGCCCGTTGCAGCAACAGCTGCTCGGTCGCTGGCAGGCCCGCAGCGAACGCCACAGTTGGCACGCCCGGGCGATCCGCAGCCGCTGGCTGGCGCAGGCGGAGCTGGAACTGAACCGTCATCTGATCTTCATCCGCACCCTGGTGGTGCTCTGCCCCATGCTGGGGTTGCTGGGCACTGTGACCGGCATGATCGGCGTATTCGATGCGTTGGCTGCGGCCAACCGCTTTAACCCGGAGAGCATGGCGGGCGGGATCTCCCGCGCCACCATCCCCACCATGGCAGGCATGGTGGTGGCGCTCTCCGGCGTGTTGTTACTCAGTCGGCTCGAGAGTCAGGCCAAGCGTGCGCTGGCCAAGACCCGGGACGGCCTGCGAGAAGAGAAGGTAATGCAATGAGACGGCAATCCAAACGCCAGCGTGACGAAGTGCAGATCGACATGACCCCCATGCTGGATATCGTGTTCATCATGCTGATCTTCTTTATTGTCACAACCTCCTTCGTGCGCGAAGCCGGGCTCGAGGTACACAGGCCCCAGGCCAGTCAGGCCAAGGCGCAGAAATCTTCCAGCATCATGCTGGCGATCGGGGCTCAGGGTCAGATCTTCCTCGACCGCAAGCAGATCGATGTGGAGCGGGTGCAGGCCACCATCGCCCGTCTGCTGGCGGAGCAGCCCGATGCCAGCCTGGTGATCCAGGCCGACGAGCGAGTGCCCCATGGCAAGGTGGTGCGGGTGATGGATGAGGCCAAGGCGGCGGGTATCGCCAATATCGCCGTGGCGGTGGCGCCGAAATGAAATACAAGCTGATGAGCCTGGGGCTGGGGATCGCCCTCAGTCTGGGCATCCTGCTGTTCATGGCCACGCTGGTTGAACCGCCCCGGGGCGAGAAGGTGGCGAGCGAACAGAAGCCCATCGTCATCAATATGCAGAACGAGGTGACCGAGGTGCAGGTACGCGAGCGCCCGGTACCGCAGGAACCCGAGCCTCTGCCAGAGCCTCCTGCGGCATTGGCCTCCGCACCGCTGCCGATGCCTGCCGCGGCCCCCTTGGCGGCCGTTGAGCCGAGTCTGGATCTGGTCTCCAGCCTCAGCGCGGTGCAGGTCTATGCCCCCGGTGTGGCGACCAGTACCGCACCGGTATTGAGTGGCAACTACCACGGCCAGCAGCAGGGTGCGGGTATCGGCGCAGGTGACATGCTGATGCCGTTGCAACGGATCGAGCCGGTCTACCCCTATCGTGCCCAACAGTCAGGGATCGAAGGATTCGTCACCCTGCGCTTTAGCGTGAATGCGGAAGGTGGCGTGCAGGATGTGGAAGTGGTCGAGGCCAAGCCCAAGCGTCAGTTCGAGCGGGCGGCCATTCAGGCGATCAACAAGTGGCGCTATCAGCCGAGACCGGGCGCCACCGACAAGCTGGTGCAAGTCATCACGCTCAAATTCAAACTGGAGTCATAACTATGTTGCGGATCTGGATCTGTCTGCTGGCCCTGGTCGGCCAAGCCTGTCTGGCGATGGAGGTCAGCCCTCACTTCTCCCGTCAGCTTGAACCCGTGATGAAGCTCTATCAGTCCGGTCAGTGGCAACAAGCCCAGAGCAAGGCGTCCGGCCTCAAGCCAAATAGCGATGCCGAGCGTGCCTGGCTGGCGCAGTTGCAAGCCTCGCTGGCGGCCAATCTGCAACAGACCGCCCAGGCGAGCCGTTATGTCGAACAGGCCCTTGCCTATAAAGAGTGGCCCGAGCAACAACAGCTCCAGCTGCTGCGACTGCGCGGCGATATTCAGGCCCAGCAATCCAACTGGTCTGGTGCCATCGCCAGCTACAAGGCGGCGCTGGCGCTCAAGCAAGACGATGGGCTGCGCCTGCGTCTGGCCGGCCTCTATTACCACAACAAGCAGTACGGTGACGCCGCCAGTCAGAGCGAACAGTTGTTGAAAAAGGGTTGGCAGAAACAGGCCGCCATTATTCGTCTATCCGCCCTCACCGCTCAGCAACGTTATGGCGTGGCTGCCGATCAGGCGGCCGAGCTGATCCGTCACGAGCCGACAGAGAGCAAATGGTGGCAGCAGGCGGTGTCGCTCAACCTCTCCGCCAAACGTGGGGATCAGGCGTTGGCATTGCTGCAAACTGCCATCGACAGAAAACTGATGGATGATGCGTCTGCCCGCAATCAGCTGATCCGCCTCTATGCCTGGCAAGGGCTGCCTTATCGTGGTGCCCGTCTGCTGGAAGCGGCCATGGCCAAGGGACAGATGAAGCAAAGTGCTGAAAACCGCCAATTGCTTGCCCAATTGTGGGAAGGTGCCCGGGAGTGGTCACAAGCGGTCGATAGCTGGCAGCTGCTCGCCAACCAGCACGGTCAGCCCAAAGCTGCCATGCGCGCCGCCGAACTGATGCTGCAACAGGGCAAGACTGATGCTGCCATGATCCAGCTCGCCGCCATCAAGTCGGTAAAAGGCGAGCAAGGTAATCGTGCCAAAGCGCTGCTGGTGCAGGCACACCTTAATAAGGAGCAGTATGCCCAGGCGCTGGAACTGGCCCGTGAGCTGCAGCAACAGGATAACTGGCAGCAGAAGGCAACCAGCTGGGTCAACTATATCCGGGCACAAAGCGAAGAGTTGAGCAAAAAAGCGGCGTAAAAGAGGTGCCAAGGGGCTGTTTTGGGGCGTTCAGTTCGCTTTTTCAGCAAACGAATGCATTTTTGC
>NZ_CAWMRY010000039.1:0-47747 GCF_963870295.1 Aeromonas sp. ANP5
TCTGGCTGCCCAGCAGGGTGACCGGATGGCTCAATACCGTATGGGGACCATGCGTGAAGAGGGATTGGGGGCTCCGCGCAACCGGGTACATGCCTATGCCTGGTTATCTATGGCGGCAACAGAAGGGATGCCAGAAGCCGTGCAGGCTCGTGATGAGCTGGAAGCAGCGATGACCAAGCCGGAAGTCAAACAGGCGCAGAAACTCTCTGAGCACTGGTTTGGCAAGATCGCCACTATCTGGCAAAAAGGCTGATAGCTTGACAGGCAAGTGGCCCTTCAGGGCCACTGTGTTATCCTATAGCCCCTGGGTTTTGAGCGCATGATGGGGTAATACGCTTACAAGCACGCCAGGGCCAAAAACGACCAAGGGGTTAGCATCATGGTGATGCTAACCCCTTGTTTTATATGGCGCTCCCGACTGGAGTCGAACCAGTGGCCTGTCCCTTAGGAGCCAAGGTCGGTAGTGTTTCAGAAGGTTTTATAAAGTTGAATTGCTTATGGTAAGATATTGTTTTTAATGTTTATTTTTCTTGTTGTGGGTTTCAGCTAGTTTCATGAAGTCTCACCCTATATCATGTTTGCTGTGGTACCCCAAGTGGTACCCCAAACAGGGGGGAGAATGCAATGGCAAGAAAACCGGTAACTCAGGATCGAGAGATCCCCTCATTGATTTTGCAAGGTGAGGCTTCGATTACCCGCTATGCGGTGAAATCTCCTCATGGCGGTGGATTAGCCATTGAAGTTAGGGCTGGGAAGAGCAAGCGGTTTGTCTATCGTTATCGGATTGCTGGTACTCAGGCGACAGTTGTTCTGGGTAATTACCCGGCGTTGTCGTTGGCGCGAGCCAGGCTTGAGCATGCAGAGCTGGCTGCCTTGGTAAAGAAAGGGATAGATCCACGCAAGCATGTAGCTAGTGAAAAGGCTAAAAATGAAACCGCCCTGACGATGGATGAGTTACTTGGGCGATGGCTCGATGCACAACGTATTGCTCAGGTCGTCAAACCCAAGACCCTCCAATGTCATCAGGATCGTTGGAATCGTCATCTCAAGAAGACCCTCGGCAATATTCGTTTAATCGATCTGACTCGTGCACACCTGGCGCAAGCGTTAGAGATAACCCGGCGTGCAACAAAAGACGAAACCCGTAAGGGGCTGGGAACGCTGAACCAGATGCTGGATTATGCGGTGGTTCACTGCCTGATCGAGGCCAACCCTGCGAGACTGTTGCGACCCAAGGATTTTGGTGCCAGTGCTGGTTCGCCAAGAGAGAGATGGCTGACAGTCCCCGAATTGCGCAGGCTATGGAAGGCGATTGATGAGGATCTGGGAAGTGGTGGTAGCTTGGCGGCTGGAGGGCGTGGCGTTTCTCGCCATGCCACTATTTCTCTACCAGCAGCGAATGCGATCAAGCTATTAATACTGACCGGATGTCGTAGAGGTGAAGTCGCCAATATGCGTTTTTCACATATTAGAGACGATATGTGGACGATCCCTGATACCAAGAATGGGAGGCCACATTCGGTATTCTTATCTCGACAGGCGAAAGCGTTGATTGATGAACAGGCACTATATGTAAACGGTGACTTTGTTTTTGAATCAGACAGACCTAAAAGTGATGTTATTGAGCCAATTTTAGTTGACTCGATAACTAGAGCTTTAAGGCGTTTCATTTCTCGTTCACTATCTGATATGGAGCCATTTACTGTACATGACTTACGACGTAGTGCTGCAACCAATTGGGCTGAGAGATTAGATGCAGAAGAGAGAGTGATCGAAGTGTGTTTGAATCATCTCCCACTCAATAAGTTGGTTAGAACCTATCATCGTTCACGACATGATGATAAGAAAAAAATGCTATGGCAACGCTGGGGAGAATTGATTGAACTTGAGGTGGCAAATGAGCCGCAAAAAACTAATCTTCATGGAAATGTTGTCGAGTTTGTAAGAAAATCAAAATAAAAAGGCGGACTAGTGTCCGCCTTTTTTTATTTTTTCATATTCTGCTTGTATTAATCTAGTTATTACTTCATTCTTTCTTCTGTCAGTTTTAATGCAAATTTCATCTAGCATGCTAATTATTTTTTCTGGCAAGACAACACTAACTGATTTTTTCCCATTGTTCTTGTCACGAAATGATTTTTGTGACCAGGCTGACTTCATTTTTCTAAGCATCAGTTCTCTGGCAGGTGGAACTTCATTTAGCAGGTCAAAGAGTGTAACAATGCAGTCTTTGGTTGCCGAAGAATTATCTCTGTTGATAAACCATATTGGAGGATTATTATTTCCTGTTTTTGGATTTTCAAATAAATAACTCCATGCCCATTTGCTATCACAATTTTCTATCCATGTCTTCACATCCATTTTTTGGCCAGCACTTTGCCATCTCAATTTTAAAAACTCTACATCCTTTATTTTTTGTTCATTTGTCACGTTGATTATATCAAAAAAAGAAATGATGCAGTTTTTTTTGCTGATATTGTTAGTTGGTGAAAGGTCTAGACTCCAGTTGTTATATACATGAAATGTCTGGGATGCTTCAAATGCGCCGTCTATTCGGATCCCAACGTCCATAGTTAAAGGTGACGCATCAGGATATTTAGTTAAAGAGCGTATGTATGCCCATACGTAACTACACAAACGATCGTTTTTTGTATCTATCCAACTGAAATTTGTTTCGTTTATACACTCAGATTTAATGCTTTTTATTACTAGTTCATGAGAGGCTGGTTGACCCATCAAACTGTTAAGGGGGGAGTCTAGTCCACAGTTAGCTCTTTTTATAAGGACGCTGCTGTTATTCGATAAGTGACTAACTATATCCTCATCACTTACAGATAAAGATATGTCAGCTTTTAATAATCTAAGGGCCAGCTCCCTTTCTCTTTTAGATAAAGACATAGGGGGCGGTATTTCCTGGCCATTCTCATCATAGGCTCTTTTCATAATACTACCAGCTCCGAAAATGATGATTACTAAGTAATTTAATTATGTATTTATGCTTTTTTGTGGTTGATTTCTAACCTGTTTTATAGTGATTTGCAATGTTTTTATGAATCTTTTTGTTTCATGGTTTAGTGATCAATTGCCGTGTTTTTGCACATCACCAGCCTACTTCTTTGGGTTTCGTTGAAGGTCGTGAAGGCCCACTGTGTGTGGGAGTTGCATGTAATCTCTCTCAACGGATAAGTTGAGAGGCGCTCTTTGGTCATCACTGTGGCTTGGTAGAGGGGGCGGCATGATTTGAATCGGATGCTAATGAATGATAGGCGCACTGGGCTTGCCAAAATACAACCGATAGGCACTCGAATGTCTATGCCAATAATTGGGTCACTTGATCCTCTGTGGGAAGATCACAAAGAGATGCCTTCAGCTGGTGAATGTTGGGTAATGATATCTGGATCGCTAACGTTGAATACATGGCATAAGTTACATGAAGCCATCACACGCAATCACCAATGCAGAGCAATGGCAACCTGTTGGCTAGAGTGAAACACTTCATGGATACCATGTATCCTTTCCTTGGGTATAGCTATGAAACAGTGAGGTGTAGCACTATTAGGAGCAGTTATTTAGCTTAGCTCCTCAAGTTGGTGCCTCAGATTTGCTAATGAGACGTAGACCTGTGCTTTTTAAATTCTCTCTTTGGTAACGGAATTTGATCAAGAGATATGGGGTTTACGTTTTCTGTTCCGCTATATTTTTACACGAGCACCACGTCCTATGGACGACAAAGGAGCTCATCATGAAACTACTTAAGTTGAAAGATGTCATCGCAATGACATCACTCTCTAAGGCATCAGTTTACCGTCAGATGAATGACGGGAAATTTCCAGCATCAGTGAAGATCGGTCCAAGATCTGTTGCTTGGGTTAGCTCTGAAATAGAGTCATGGATTGAAGAGAAAAGAAATCTTCGTTAGGGTAATTTCTGGCGAGTAATTTAAATAAATTAGCTCGTTGCTCAGGCTAGAAGTCTTGTCCTATCAGGGACCAGAGTTATTTGGTTGGTTTGATATTCAATGCTTTGGTGTCGGCAATAGTAATATATAAATAAGGAGTAAAAATAAATACCGAATAAAACTGCATACACAGTATGCAGATCGACAGTACAAACATGTGGATGTCGTAACCATCAACATACCGAAATCCATAACCCATTATATCGCTAAGTTGATAGCACCGTTTCAAACCTTCAATGAAAGTGTGCTAGTGCACACTTGCAAACTGCTACCTTAATTTTAATGCAGGCATACATTCGCTGCATGTGGCCATGCTTTTATTTATGGAGTTTAATATGTTCGACACTCTTAATGAATATCGAGTGGCGGCTGAACGCCACTATCAGAAAAATGGATATACTTTCGATAAGGATAACCTCAGTAAAATTGTTGCTGTGATGAATCATGCTTTTGCTCAATACTCTAGGGTATTTGCTTTTAGAGTTGACCTTCGCTTTCCTGATAATTTGTTTACTAGGATGCTATCAGAAGATAGTTCACGTTATCATGGCGCTGTGCTGAAAGCATTCTTTACGGAGATTGAAAAACTATTTGTTATGGATCAGATACGCCAAGCTACAAATGGGAAAAGAGTTCGCAAAACAGCAATCAGATATGTTTGGGCTAGGGAGCAAACAGCAGAGGCTGTCGTTCCTCACTATCACTTGATGTTTTTCTTAAATGGGGATGCCTATTACTCTCTGGGGAACTTTAAGTCTGAGAATATGAATCTGGCAAACAAGCTTAGAGTAGCTTGGCATCGAGCCGTCTTTGAAGCGGATGTATCAATTGATTTTTGTAGGAGGCGAGGGTTGGTTCAACTTTCAGAGGAGGGACAGCACGAAGTTTTCTCAGACGATCCTGTGGCTATAAAAAAAGTGCTGCTCCATGCAGCCTATCTTGCCAAAAGGGAATCGAAGCGCCGTGGAGAGGGGTATCAGTGTTTCGGGGGGAGTAACCGTTGAAGGTTTATTGGAGTTGATAAATTACTTTTACTGCGACTGTATAGGCGGCATCTGATCCAGGAGTTTCCGCTCCTGGATCTGTTAAGCCAACCCTCATTTGTTGCCGCGTCAATTGGAGTAACCCATGGTCGCCCATTTCCGCCTTTCACCCCGACCTACTCTATGCAAAGCCGGGTGGCGGTAATCGATGAGTGACGGTCCGTTCAGAGCTCTCTGGTTCCAATGCTGCGCTGGGTGTAGTGATATGATGGACTGACCTATCCATCACAGTTGGCTACATTAATGCGATCTACCGTTTTGTGATGGGCATTGAAGCACTTGATGATAGTGGTCAATTAATACAGTGAGTAGTGATGCTATGGTGATGGTAGGGAAAGGAGTTGCTTTGCATGGTTATCACCGCTGACGCTATCAAAGTTGTTATTGTCATTGCCCGCTGTGGCAGTTTTGCTGCCGCCTCCCAAGAGTTGCACAAGGTACCGAGTGCGCTCAGTTACACTCTTCACAAACTTGAAGACTCTCTCGGTGTCAGTCTGTTCGAGCGTCAGGGAAAGCAGCTGGTGCTTACCGAGGCTGGCTACCACTTTATCAAGCGCGGTGAGCTGATCTTGGGAGAGCTTAACAGTCTGGAGGACTCGACTCGCCTGATTGCCATGGGAGTGGAGCCCTCGATCCGCCTCTCTTTTAACAACATCCTTTCGCTGGCGCCTCTCACCCCTTTGCTACATGAATGCGAGCGGCTTTTCCCCCAAACTGAAATTCAGCTCGCCATTGATGTTCACGATGGGGTGTGGGATGCCCTGTTGGGCAAACGTGCCGATATTGCTGTAGGTGCGCCCAACCAGGTGATTGCCAACAGTGAAATAGGTGCAGAACCGATGGGAATGGTGGACTGGGTCTTTGCCGTAAGCCCGAACCATCCGGTAGCCAAGTTACCCCAGCCCCTTACTGAACGCGCCCTGCGACGTTATCCGGCGATTTGCATTCGAGATACCTCTGTACAGCTCAAGCCCAAGGAAGCTTGGTTGTTGCGTGGTCAGAAGGCGCTACAAGTACCCGATTTTCACAGCAAGCTCTCGCTTCAGGCTGAAGGGGTCGGTATCGGTTTTGTGCCGCGTCACTTTGGCCAGCCACTGATTGACGACGGTCGTCTTCAGGTGATGACAATAGAGTCGCCGAAACAGTCGACCCCACTGTTTCTGGCCTGGCAGCGCCAGCATACGCGTCCCTGTTTTAGCTGGTGGTTGCAGCAACTGCGTGATCCAGCCTTACAACAAGGGTTGCTGGGGGCACTCGGCTAGCGCCGGTTTGTCCGTAAAAAAGGCCGCATCTGCGGCCTTTTGGTTATACGGATAATCAGTTGGCCCGCTCATTGGCGATAAGAGCCGGACGGCGGCTTAGGGCTAGATAACCGAGGCTAGCGACCAGAATGGAGTCCAGCGACGGGATCATGGTCAGGGTGATGACGCCGTTGGCGGTCAAGAAGCCAACCAGTGAACCGAGGACCCAGACCACAAATGTGCTCCACTTAATTGCTGGTTCCTGAGCCAGTAGTTGCTCGTCATACCCTTGGCTGCGATAGCGCAGGAAGTCAGCGATGTAGATGCCGGCCACCGGCGGCGTTGCGATACCCAAGAAGAGCAGGAAGGGGATAAACCAGCTCATGATGTCCATGCTGCCCACCACGGTCGCCAACACGCCAAGCGCGATGGTGATCTGCCATTTCGGTATGCGCTCGAGCAAGGTCGAAACCACCAGCGTGCCTTGAAACATGTTGCCGGCATTACCGGTGACGCAGGCAAAGACTAGCAACAGGGCCGCGGGTAGTGCTGCACCGAGCGGTACCATCGCCCCCAACAGGGAGCCTTGCCCCGTGATGTTGCTTGGGGTTGCGCCGGCCCAGAACAGGAGAGGGTAGGCAACCATAAAAGTCAGCACTGCGGCGATAAGAGCATGCTTTCGGTTATGCACGAAGCTGCCAAAATCGGGCAAGGTTGCTACTAGGACGATGATGGTACCGACCACACTGGACACCGCGACGCCAGTCTCCATTCCGTTCAAGGCTTCGGTGACAGGAGCGGGCTGGGTATCGAGTACCACGCTCAGGATATAACAGAGCATCAGACCAATCACTGGCACGGCCAACTGAGCCACCTTGCCAAGCACGGCAAAACCGAAAGCTGTCGATATGGTGAAAATCACGCAGCCAATTGCCACCAGTAGGGGCGCCGGGACGGATACGCCTTGCTGTGCGAACAGATCCTGTACCGTGTGCCCAAACATGTTGGCTGTGACCGAGATCCAGCCAAACAGACTGATTGCCATCAGAATGTTGATGGCAATGGCGCCCTTATTGCCAAAAGAGAATTTGACTATGCCATAGGTTGGTAGTCGGGCCTTTTCTCCCACGCTGATGGTGATGGCAGAGAGGATGGCCAGGATAGCTCCCCCCAATGCAACGACGCTGATCAGCTGCCCCTCCAGCAACTGGTTACCCAAGCTGGATGACGAGAGTAGCACTGGGGTCATGGCGATACCCAGCAGGATCATGGTGATATGCAGGCCGGATGCCGTTCCCGGGCTCGTTTCGGTTTTGCGCATGATGCTCTTCCTTGCTTAGTTGATGTGGTGGTGACCTGTGTAATTGCGCCAGCCGCCGGTTTCGGTGATCTCCCGTTCGCCTTCAACTAGCCAAGGCTCAGCCAGCACACCCAGCACTTCCTGACCGTCCTTGAGGGTGACTTTGCCAATCGAGAGGCCCGCTGGCTCTTTTTGCAGGATGCTGCCAAGCCCTGCGGGCGGTACGGCCCAAAGCTCCAGTGCAATCTCGGCTCCTTCACCAGGGAAGCGGATCATGCCGGGGTGGCGATCGCCGATGCTCCAGCAGCGGTAATCCGCGGTAGTGGTTGACTCGGCGACAAACTCGGCGTCGACGGCCAGCATGTTGGGATTCAGTTCAAGGCCGCGCATCAGCGTGCCGTTGACTGCGAGCAGAACCTTGTTGTCAGACATGAGTACTCCTTAAATAACGTGGTGATGTGTTTCTTGCAGCGGGGCACCCAGCTCCGCTTGTCATCAGTGACCCAGAAAACGGGTTCCGGCTTGGCCAAGCACAGCCTTGCCCATGGAAGGCGGATTAGTGATAAGACCCACCCCATCAGGACATCCCTTGAGGTAGCTCAACATGGCTTCTACCTTGGGCCCCATGCTGCCGGCACCGAAGTGGCCGTCGGCCAGCAGTTGAGTTGCCTCTGCAAGGTTCAGGGTCTCGAGCCAACGTTGTTCTGGTGTTCCGAAATGGATGGCAACCTGTTCGACACCGGTCGGGATTAACAGCATGTCGGCTTGCAGCTCGATAGCGAGCAGGGCAGAGGCGCGGTCTTTGTCGATGACCGCTTGTGCAGCCTGCAGGGAACCGTCTTTTTCCCTAACGACAGGAATGCCGCCACCGCCACAGGCAATGACAAGCGCATCTTGCTCGAGTAGGGCTCGTATGGTGGAAGTCTCGACGATGCCAAGTGGTGCCGGGGAGGCGACCACTCGTCGCCAGCCGCGCCCGGCATCTTCGGCAATCTGCCAGCCCTGTTCTGCGGCTAGCTGTTCGGCGATCGGTTGGCTCATGTGCGCCCCGATGGGTTTGTCGGGATGAGCAAAGGCCGGGTCACAACGATCGATCAGGGTTTGGGTGACTAGCGCTATGACCTTGGTGTGTGCCAGTCCGCGGCGCTGCAGCTCGTTACCGAGTGCGTTTTGGAACATAAAACCAATAGCGCCCTGGGTATCGCCAACGGCGAACTCGAGCGGCACGGTCGGCACTTGCGCACTGGCCAGCTCGCTTCGGCGCAGGATAAAGCCCACCTGTGGCCCATTGCCGTGGGTCAACACCACCTGCCAGCCCGCAGCAATCAGGTCCGCCACATGGCGTGCTGTTTCGACTACCGCATCGTATTGCTGGTCGAGTGACACTTCGTCATTGCTTCGGATCAGGGCATTGCCGCCAACAGCAACGACCGCAAGTTTCTTCTTCTGCATGCTTATTCCTCCAGATTGCCGGCGATGGCCGAGAGAGCGCTGACAAAGCAGGCGAGCGGGGCAGTAGTGATCCCCGCACCAATCTGGCCAACGCCAGCCTGCTTGTGAGCGATGCCGGTGTTGATGACAGGCAGGATGTTGCGATCTACGACCTTGCGGGCATCGATACAGGTTGCTGAACCGGCAAAGTTGAGTGCAGGCAGGGTAAAGGCTGGATGCTGGGTCAGCGTGATTTGCTGCATCGCCATGCTGTGACCGATGGCATCAGCCGGGGTACCGCCGACAAACTTGACGATGGCAGGTGAAGCGGCCATGGCGAACCCGCCGATCCCTGCCGTTTCGGTAATGGCGGAATCGCCGAGGTCGGCGGCCGCGTCATCGACGCCGTAGCCGGGGAAGAATAGGCCGTTTACCGGGTTGGCTGGAGCCTGGAACCAGCGATCGCCAGTGCCGGAGAGGCGGATGCCGAAGTTGACGCCGTTACGGGCCATCACGGTCACCATGGTGCTGTGAGGCACGCCATGCGCCGCATCAAGCATCACCTTGCAGGCGGCCATCGAGAGGTTGAGGAAGAAGTGATCGTTAGCAGCGATGAACTCCAGCACCTCCGGTCCACGATCAAGTCTGGCGAGGGGCGGTGCAAGGCGCTTGAACAGCAGGCCGCTGGCTGCCGCATTACGGTTATGGCACTCGTCCCCCATATGCAAGGCTTGGGCGATTAGAGGCTTGAGTTCAATTTCGCCGCATTGCTCGAGTGCAGCGGCCAGGGTCGGGGCCAGTACGTCTCCCATCCAACGCAGGCGGTTCAGCACCTCATCACTGTTTGCCCCAAAACGCAGGACCTTGCCGAGCCCTTCGTTGAAGTTGCAAAACGCACGGTTGCCGTGAGCACGATTTTCTACCACCCAGAGGGGCATAGAAGGACTGATGATGCCGGACATGGGGCCGACTGCCTGATAGTGGTGGCAGGGCTCGAGTGCTATATCACCCCGAGCTGCCATGTCCATGGCGCTATCGACATCCCTGGCCCAGCCTTCGAACACAATGGCACCTGCGATGGCGCCCTGCATTGGGCCGCACATGCTGCTCCAGTCGATGGGAGGGCCTGCGTGCAGAATGCGGCGCTTGCCATTCAGGGCTGATATTTCGCGGCTGGCGACGCTCACACCGACCAGTGTGGGTTGGGCTTCGAGGTAGCGTTGTATTGCCTGCTCGTTGGCAGCCTTAATGCGCGGATCTTCCAGCAGGGTGGCTAGCGTCCAGTTGGCGGCATCATCTCCTTCGGCGACAGGTTGCCAGGCCAGATGCAACACTTGACCGCCGGCGTCGGTCAGGTTGTCGGAAAAGCTCTGCAGGCCCAGACCCAGAACCCGGAGCGGTTGTTGAAACAGGGAGTTGGCGGATTGAATGCTCATCTTGGTTCTCACTTCAGTTGCAGGGCCAGTCGGGCGGCAAGCTGGGCGGCTTGCATGTTGCTTTGGGCGATCAGCACACCCGCATCGCGCAGACGATCGATCTGCGGTTGGCGCGGCTGGGGATCGAGCTCAGTGCCGCAGACGTGGGCGATAGCGATAAATTGGCGTCCAGCCTGCCCGGCCTTGTGGCGCGCATGCGCCAGCGTGGTGAGTAGCTCGCCAGTGGGATCGAGGCTCGCGCCATAGCCCAGTACCACATCAAAGAGCAAGATGGCTGTAGCGGGATCGGCGGCCTCCTGCAACAGACGTGCGTTGCGCAGGGTTGGGTCGATCATGGGGTGAGGGCGGCCTTGAGTGAATTCGTCATCACCCATGTCCACCAAGCTGTGGCCATAACCACGGGCGGGGTCTTGCAGTGCGCTTGCGCCTTTAACCGGCGTGTTGGATTCGCACTCGAGACCGGCAGCGATGAGGGCAAGCTGTGCTTCGTAGCAGAAGGTGCCGCCGGCAAAGATGCCGCGAATATCTCGCTGACCTTGCGCCATGGCACCAAGGGCTCTTTGCGCTTTCTCAAGGGCCACATCATCAAGGCAGGCCGATGGGGGCAGTTCCTCACCACGCAGGGTCGCCACAGCCATATCTGCTGCATGTTGCAGGCTGGTGGCGGGGAGGACGCCTTGTGCTGCCAGAGCGGCGCAGTCGGCGCCAAGGAAATGCACCACAACCGGCTTGCCGCACTCACGGGCCAGGGTCAGTATCTGTTGGCTCACGGCTTCTGAGGGCGGCTTGGAGATCAGGACGATAAGGCGGGTGCCTGGATCGGCTGCCAGCATCCGGAGCGCTTGTTGCATGCTCAGGCCGCCGATCTCTTCATGCAGGTCGCGCCCGCCGGTGCCGAGCGCCTGGGAGACACCTTCGCCCAGATGATGAATGCGGCAGCTCACTTCTTGCAGGCCTGTACCGGACGCGGCTACCAGGCCGATGGTGCCGCGGCGTACCACATTGGCAAACCCCAGCGGCATGCCATTGACGATAGCGGTGCCACAATCGGGCCCCATCACCAGCAGGTCTTGCCGGGAGGCAAACTCCTTGATGGCAAGCTCTTGGGCCTCGGGTACGTTGTCGGAAAACAGCATGACGTTCATGCCAAGGTGTAGTGCCTTGAGGGCTTCGGCGGCAGCGTAACGACCGGGTACCGAGATGAGGGCGAGGTTGGCATCGTTGTCACGCTCCTTACCCATGGCCAGAGAGGTGGCAGGTTGCTGGCCGACCGCGCCAGGGGTGTCGTCAACCGCTGCCGGGCGCAGCAGCTCGTCGGCCAGTGCCAGCGCCTTTTCGCCAACATCTTCATCGGCCAGCAAGGCGATCAGCAGATCGCTGGGTTTGGCCGCCACGGAAATCGCCATTCCCGCATCGCGCATCCGATCAAGATTGGCATCGGTCGCCATGGCGACGGAGGCTTGACGCACACCCTCCAGCCCGCTCAGGCGGGAGGATACTTGCATCAGCGAGACAGAGTCCTTGTAGAGATTTGAATAGATTTTGTAGTGCAACATGTCAGCGTTTCCGTAGTAAACGGGTGCAGAAGACCCTGACCCGATCACGGGCCTTCTGTCAGTCAGTTGAAGGTTGGGGCGATAGGCCCCAAGAATCAGTCTTTTAGGGCTGCGACCAGTTGTTCGGCGTCGCTAACCCAGCCGACAATAGCGCCCTGGGCCTGGATCATCTCGAGGGTGACCCGGTGGAATTCGGGGAAGTAGGACGCGCAACAATCTGCCGGGATCACCAACTCATAGCCACGGTCGTTGGCTTCACGAGCGGTGGTCTGCACGCAGACCTCGGTGGTAACGCCGCAGATGATGAGGGAGCGAATGCCGCGGGCTTGCAAGATCAGGTGCAGGTCGGTGGAGTAAAAAGCCCCCTTGCCAGGCTTGTCGATCACCGGTTCGCCAGCGATGGGATAGAGCTCGGGGATGATGTCGTGGCCCGCTTCACCTTGCACCAGGATCCGGCCCATGGCGCCTTGCTCCCCGATGAAACGCTTGCCGCCGCGGACCAGCTTGGCCGGCAGACAGTCGGTCAGATCCGGACGATGACCTTCACGTGTATGAATGACCAACATGCCTTTGGCTCGAGCCGCATCCAGCACCTTGCGGCAGGGTTCGATGGCCCGGCGCACGAGGGAAACATCGTTACCGAGGGCATGACCAAATCCATTCGGTTCGACGAAATCACGCTGCATGTCGATCACGATGAGGGCGGTGGTTGCCGGGTCGAAGGTGAAATCGAAGGGCTGTGCACTGATACGCTTGTTCATTGTGTTCTCCTACGAGGTGGATGATTCATGGCCAGTCTATGGAGGGCGTTGAGGGGGTGCGCAGAAAGAAATTGAGCACAACCGACAAAAGATTTGAGGGATGGTAATTCATGCTGATGGCACAATGGCTAAGAGTCCGGTTATTGCTGGGATTGCACCATATCGGTATCACATGACCGTCGGTTCAGCAGGCAGTGAAGCAAATCATAGAACTGTGATCCCTCTCGCCAATCCATGTTCAAGGAGCCCCTTTTGTCACAGCGTTCTCTCTCGGTCATTCGTGGTTGCGAGCGTGTCCTGGCGATGCCAAAGCAGGATGTGTTGATCGTTCACTCTCGTTTTCAGCGCAGCTGCAATTTTATATCGGACCAAGGTGAATGGCTGACTTTTGTGATAAACGGCGTGGCTTTGCCCCCTGCTGGGATGGAACTGGCGACAGAATTTTTACCTGATGACATGCAACCGGGGAGTCGCTGGCTTTGGCACGAGAATACACTGGTGGGGCCTCACAGTAAGATCCGGCTTGTCGATTGTCAGTGGCAGTCGACCCGCCTCACCGCGGGTCAGGGGCTCATGCCATGTCTGTTACCTTCGCTGGATCACTTCTTGTCATTTGCCCCTCCTGTTGGTGGTTTCTGGTCCCAATGGCATGGGGAAGATCATGACTATCTGCTTCCACCATTAACTGCCCTGCAAAATTGGTTGGGTGGCGCCAAGGTGGAGCTGGGTCCTGTTCTCACCCCTTTGCTTGGTTATGGGCATGGCCTGACGCCCTCCGGTGATGACTTTCTGCTTGGGATTCTGTTTGCTTTGGAGTGGACGGCATTTCAAGGTAGGGATGAGTTTGTTGCTGCTTTGTTACCTCTGCTAACACGTACAACGGAGATCAGTGCCGTGATGCTTAAAATGGGGGGAGCAGGCCATTATGGCGAGCGTTTACTGCAACTGGTGACAGCCCGAGAACAAGATGTTGTCAGCGCAATTAAGAATATTGCGGATTATGGACACTCGTCAGGTCATGACATGTTATGCGGGATTAGGTTTGTATTCTTGGAAGGGCTACAAAGCAGTAGCGGCAGATCTGAAACAGATTTGCCAGCCTGCGACGGAACGTGAGACTCAGCAAGCGGCCTTTGGTAAGCGCTGGGATAGCCAGTACCCGTAGATAGAGCTTTCCTAGCCTGGTAACTGGGACAATCAGGTCTCGTTATTCGATTATCTCCCGCTATCCAGATCCTCCATCGGATAGGGGGCTTATGGTAGACGGTGATCAAGGCACGGAAGGAGCACTATTATCGGCAGCTAAGTCAGGCTGATAGTCGCAGTGATTGTACCGAGTTCATCCTCTTTTTACTGGAAGCGCAGCGCGATGCGCTGGCTCAAGCGATTGCGATTCAACCAGCAGCAGTATCACCTCATCAGGAGAAAATGCGGGTAGAAATGAAGGTTGAAACGCAGGTAGACAGACGGATCAAAACACCGCAGGCCATCTTGGCGGAATTGGCTGCTGAGCCGACCATAACGCTCAAGCAAGTTGCAGAGCGGATTGGCAAATCGACCAGTACAGTGGAGAGAGCTGTTGCCATGCTGGTCAAAGACGGGCGATTACGTTTTGTTGGGCCGCGTAAGAGCGGACGTTGGGAGGTATTGGATCCTGATGTGTAACCACCTAGCCCCGCAACTAACCGACCCAGAACTGCCTTACAAACGGTTGGTATAACCGAGGCTCTTGGGGCCTACTGTCTCAGGCATGATTGCCGTACAATGCATGCAGGCTATCGCATTTTTGAAGATTTTTTTGCTTTAGAATGGATAAGAATGATCCGGATTATGGTGTCTGGATATGTAGGTAGCTTTCTTAACAACAGAATAGCTTTCCATCTCACTCCCACTTTCAACTGAACCACGAATTCTCTAGCGGAACGGTTTCGCGCCTAAGGTGTTGCCGTTTGAGAGTGCTGGTGGAACAATATCCTCAATTTCAATATCTTGGTAACCAAAGGACAAGGAGTACAGATTGTGTACTCCTTGCTCTATGTAGGAAAATTATCATGGCGGACCTCAGTCGAGAGTCAAAAATCACTGCTGATGTGCTCGAAGAAGGAAAGATTTTCGATTACATCACCGGCGCTCAAGTAAAGAACACTGACAGAGAAAAGGTTAGGCAGCGGGTCGCACGAGCCATCATCCATGAATATGGTATCGCAGCTGAGGACATGGAGCCTGACTTCAAGGTCAAGGTGCTGGGTAAAAACCGTAAGCTTGATATCGCCATCTTCAAGCCTGGTCAGCCGCACATAATTGACAACCTCTACCGTGCAGTCACGGTTGATAAAGAGCCAAAGGTAGGAACCAAAGGTGCTTACCGAATGCGTGATCCCGAGGAAGCTCGTAAAGAATTTGAGCTGTTAGAAGCTGTAATGACCGAAGCCGAAAGCTGTCACTATGGCCTCTGGACCAACGGCCTTGAATTCTTCTTCTTCCAGAAAGAGGTCTCCCGATTCGACACTTGGCTTAATCCGATCGGTGACTGGCCCATGGGAGATGACACCTTCAGCGTTGAAGGCCGCTCCATGGGCCGCTTGCGCCGAGCTGACCCGGAAATGTTGCGCATCGCTTTTCGGCGGTGCCACAACTACATACACGGCAATGAAGGTATGCCGAAAGACGCCGCCTTCTGGCAGTTCCTCTTCCTCATTTTTTGCAAAATGTATGACGAGCAACAGCCGAATGAAGCTCGTGGCTTCTATGTCGGCCCCTTCGAACCCTTTGAACCTGTAGGCCAGAAGGCTATTCGTCAACGCATCAAGCCACTCTTTGAAAAGGTCAAGAAAGAGTACAGCGCTCTCTTTAAGGGGAATGAAGAAATCACTCTGTCTGACAGGGCGCTCGCATTTATCGTTTCTGAATTGGCTCGCTATGACTTTGGCCGCACCGATGTGGATGCCAAGGGGGCAGCCTACCAAGAAATCGTGGGTACTAACCTGCGTGGTGATCGTGGCCAGTATTTCACGCCACGTGGTGCTATTAGCCTAGTTGTCAAGATGTTGGCCCCTAAGGAACACGAGCGTGTGCTGGATTCATCCTGCGGCACGGGCGGTTTCTTGGTAGAAACCCTGAACTACCTGAATAAAGTCTTCCACGAAGAGAAGCGCATCAAAACTGGCGACGAGAACACCGAGGAGTTTGTATCCATACGAGAGCGGCTGGCCGATTTTGCAGCTAATAACTTGTTTGGTGCGGATTTTGATCCCTTCCTAGTTCGCGCTGCGCAGATGAACGTGATGATGGCGGGTAATTCATTGGGCCACCTCTATCACATGAACTCGCTAGAGTTTCCGCGTGGAGACTTGCCGGGAGTTGCGCCGGCTAAGGTCAACATGCCGTTAGGGTCAATCGATGTTCTGATGACCAACCCACCGTTTGGTTCTGATATTCCGATCACTGAAAAGACTATTTTGGAGCAGTACGAGTTGGCTCGACGCTGGGAACGTCAAGGCGATGGTTTCGTAATGACCAACGCCTTAAAGCCTGCTGTATCACCTGAGGTGCTGTTCATCGAGCGCTGCGTTAAGTGGCTAAAGCCGGGAGGCCGGGCGGGCATAGTCTTACCCGATGGTATCTTGGGTAACCCTGGTGACGAGTACATCCGCTATTGGATTCTTCGTCATTGTTGGGTGCTGGCCAGCGTCGATCTGCCGGTGGAATCCTTCATCGTCGAGGCCAACGTCAACATCTTGACCAGCTTGCTCTTCCTGAAGCGCAAGCCTGAAGAGGTGATCAAGGCAGAAGATCTGGGCCAGAAGAAGGATTACCCCGTCTTTATGGCGGTCGCCGAAAAGGTGGGCTTCGACCGTCGTGGTAACACACTCTACAAGCGTCACCCTGATGGTGAGGAAATCCTGGTGAATGTCAGCCACGAAGAGAAGGTCCGCATCGGCGGTGACATGCACGTGCGTACGCTTCATCGTAAGGAGCGCATCCTCGACGACGATCTTCCAGAAATCGCTAAGGCGTATGCCGAATTTCGCGCCAAACACCCGGAGCCCTGCAAATGATCACTCGACTGGGATCTGGTGAATGGGTGGAGCAATCGACTCGGCAATCTTGCTCTTTAGCGATCAACCAGAAGCTGGCCGAGCACATATTGAACAATGGTTGCAAAGATGCGGCTTTCGCCGAGATGCGCTCTGCGTTTCTGACTTGGTTCCCTCTGGAGGTCGCAGTATGACCTTCGCTAGTTTCAAGAATGCACGCATCGTTCGTTCAGGATGGCTAGACGAAGGCGGTCGTCGGCTGGACTGCAACCCTTATATGTCGGGTGCGCTAGAAGCACGCGACACCCTGAAGCAACTGAAAATGCGCAAGGATGCGCTGAGCACATTGACCAAGGGGCATGCGGGCGGCATCTACAACGGGCCGATGTTCAAACGCAACTACGTGGACTCTGATGAGCACGGCGTACCGTTCGTAAGCAGCGGTTCGATGCTGCTGGCAGACCTAACCACACTACCTCGGCTACGGCGCTTGGATGCCGAATCTGGGCGTCTTTCATACCTGCGTTTGCGCCCTGGGATGATGATGATCTCGTGTTCAGGCACGATTGGACGTATGGCCTACGTTCGCCCAGACATGGATGGAGTGTGGTCTTCGCAGGACGTTCTAAAGGTAGTGCCGAATCCGGAGCTAATTCCTCCCGGCTACCTCTACGCGTTCCTATCGAGCCGCTATGGCATGCCTCTCGTGGTCTCGGGAACCTATGGTGCGATCATCCAGCACATTGAGCCGGTTCATATCTCTGACTTGCCTGTGCCGAGGTTCGGGCCTGCCTTTGAACAAGACGTTGCTCAGGCAATTGACGCTGCCGCAGCTCAGCGCGTCGCTGCATCCAGTTACCGCCGCGCAGCACTAGAGTTGCTCCAGGCCAAGATTGAATGGAATGACCGATTTAGCCTAGGTAGTGTTGCCCCAATGGCGTCCTCACTGCTCGGGCGAATGGATGCATTTCACTACTCTCCGCGAGTTGAAGCTGGTCGAGCCTCGCTAGCCATCCACAGCGGAGTTCGTCTGGGAGATCAAGTGGAACGAGTATTTGAGCCGAACCGGGGATCACGACTTAAGGTCATGGATCCCGCCTTCGGGGTGCCGTTCCTGTCGTCTTCATCTGTATTCGAGCTGACCCCTCGCGCGGAGTATCTGGTTTCGCGATCACTGACGCCGAATTTGGAAGGGCTTCTTCTATCGGACTGCGACGTACTAATTCCTCGTAGTGGCCAGCTAGGGGGAATCATCGGCCGCGCAGTGCTGCCTTTGCCGATGAACCTTGGCCAGGCTGGCAGTGAACACTTGGTCCGCGTTCGGTGTCATTCCTCATCGGATGCGGCTTACCTGTGGGCCGTTTTGGCGTCAGAGCCTGGCTACTGGGCTTTGGTCGGCACAGCATTCGGATCGTCAATTCCGAGCCTAGACTCCTCGTTGATCAGCGAGCTTGTGGTGCCGTGGCTACCCGAGGCGGAGCGCAATGAAATCTCAACACTCGCGAGGAAGGCTGTGACAGCGCAGAACAAGGGCAACGAACTGGAGGCTGCAGCGGTTGTGTTGCTAGAAGAAAAGATCAGGAAGGAAAGCTGATGGCAAAAGTGATCCCAGTAGGCCAGCCGGTCAATGATGCAGAGCGCAGCGCCATCGCTTACTTGCGGGATCGCTTGCCAGACAACTTTATCTTGTTACACAACTTTGAGATTGAACGCCAAGGCGAGCGCTTCGAGATCGACATCGCGTTGTTGACGCCCCATGCCTTGTACTTGATCGACGTGAAGGGCACGCGTGGCAACATCGATGTGTACGGCAACAAGTGGTACCCCGAGGGGCGGGCACCCTATCCATCGCCACTAGGCAAACTACGTGGCCATGCTCGTACGGTGAAGGGGTTGGTGACTCAGGCCAATCCCGGTCGGAATGAACTGGACGGCATCTATGTGGATGCCGCTATCCTGCTCACCGCGCCCGATGCATACCTGAGCGACCGCGAGCAGCTTGACGCAGATCGGGTGGCGAATCTGAAGGACGCCGAGCGTTACTTCAAAGACACCACGCGCATCCCTTCACGCTTCTCGAGGAATATCCTCCAACAGCAGGGGTTGATCCTACATGCCTTGAAGGTGGTGAAGCCAGCATCGAGCATGCAGAGTTTTGGGCACTGGCAGGTGAAAGAAAAGCTCGGGGCGGCGGAGGCTTACACCGAGTTCCGTGCTGAGAATGCGTTCGCGGGTGGCACGGCTCGGCTGAGGGTGTACCAGGCTGATCCCTACCAGCCCGAAGACGTGCGCAAGGCGCAGGTCAACCGCATAGCCAATGCCTACCGGGCGCTGTCCAAGTTGCCTTTGCATCCCAACATCGTGGCCGCGCGGGATTTCTTCCCGACCGATGACGACAAGTCCTTCATACTGATCCTAGACGATGCACCGGGCCAGGCCTTGACGGTGCACATGGCTCGGCCCCAGTTAGCGCTCACGCTGGACCAGAAGTGGCGTGTTGCCAAAGACTTGTTGGAGGCCTTGGTTCATGCACACCATCACGGAGTGGTGCATCGCAACCTGACTCCAGGGGCGATCTTGATTGGCCAAGATGGCACGACACGCATCACCGATTTTGATTTCGCCAAGCTTGGCGTGGACCGCAGCCGGACGATTGCGACGGACATTGTTGATTTGGTGGAGAAGGCCTATGTAGCGCCCGAGGCGTTCCGGGAGCCGGGTGCCGCATCGACCGCATCGGACATCTTCTCCGCAGGGGTTATCCTTTACGAACTCTTCACCGGAGAGCGACCATTTGCCGGTGAGCCCACCACAGTGTGGGATCGGGCCGGGGAGTTCCTCCACAAACCCTCAGCACTGCGGCCGGAATTGAACGAGGCCTTTGACGCTTGGCTGCAGAACCTGTGCGCTTTTGATGAGCGCCAGCGGCTGACCGCATCGGCAGCGCTGGCTGCTTTGAATGGTTTGCTGCAACCCGTGGCGCAAGCAGTCAGCCAAGCTGCAGAGGCATCGAAGCCCGAGGTCGTTGAAGTCGATGATGCCCAAACCGACTACCTGAACTTGACGGCAGGCCATCGCCTAACCCACAAGTTCATCGTGGAGAAGAAGCTCGGGCGCGGTAGCTTCGGAGTAGTCTACAAGGTGATCGACACCTTGGGTGACGTGGCGCGTACGGTGAAGCTTATCGTCAGTGACCGGCACTCTACCTTGGAGCGCCTGAAGAAGGAATACCGCCACCTGGTGCATATCCCCGAGCACCCTCATGTGGTGCGTGTTCTGGATGCTGACGTTATTCCTGGGCGTGACATCCCCTTTCTGGTGTTTGAGTTCGTGGAAGGGGCCGATGTCGGCGACATGATCTACGACCGCCTGTTGTCCCCCGAGGATGTGTTGGAGTTGGGCAAGCAGGTGATTGAGGGCCTGGTGCACCTGCATGCGCAGGGCTTCCATCACTGTGACATTAAGCCGCGCAACATCTTGTGGACGCAAAAGGGCGCCAAGATCATCGACTTCAATGTGTCGGTACGAGCTGACGACAAGGAGTCACGTGGAGGGGGCTCGCGACGTTATCTACCGCCGGACTTTGACCCGGAGGTCATTCCGCACAACAGTGAGCGCGCGGACCGAGACCTGTATGCGCTGGGCCTGACCTTGTATGAGGCATTGACGGCACGCTACCCGTGGGATACGACAGAGCCCCCCATCAATAAGCCTGCGCCCGACCCGCGTGAACTGTCGGGCTTTGCCGACCTAGCGCCGGAGCTGGTTAACGTGCTACTTAAGGCCATCGCGCCTCGCAGGTCAGAGCGTTTCCGCGCAGCTGTTGAATTTCGCGATGCGTTGGCAGATGTGCGCCATGCTCGTCGAGTGCAGACTGTTAGCCTGGCAACCATGGTGACGGGTGTGAGCAACGGGCAGCCTGCCTTGGCTAAATCGGCACCTAACTCCAACGCATTCGTTTCACACCTGCTGACACTTTACAGCCAAAGCCGCCGCAGCAATGCCGGAACGCGGGGCATGGACGCACTTGGTTTCTCTGCTTATGTGGACACCGCTCTGGACCGGGCCTTATTGCCTGCTGTGCTGCAGGGTGAGTTCCGGCTTGTGCTGATTTCGGGCAATGCAGGCGATGGCAAGACCGCCTTCTTGCAACGGCTGGAGAAAGAGGTCGAAGCCCGAGGCGGGGTTGCCAATCGTGGTTTGGCAAACGGCAGCGAACTGAGCCTGGAGGGGAATCGTTACCTGATCAACTACGACGGTAGCCAAGACGAGGGCAACAAAGACAACAACCAGGTGCTGCTGGATTTCCTAGCCCCGTTCAAGGGCAACGACCCAGAGTCCTGGAGGCCACAAGAGACGCGACTGATAGCGATCAACGAAGGCCGCTTGGTGGACTTCTTGGCCGCACATGAGCGGGACTTCTTGGCACTCACAGCCCTTGTTCGACGTGCATCTTCTACCGGGGAAGCTGAATTAGGCGTGGCGGTAGTGAACCTGAACTTGCGCAGTGTTGTGGCCGATGCGGAAGGCGGATCGATTCTGGAGCGCACGCTGCGAAGCATCGTTCGTCCTGAGAACTGGTCCGCATGCGAGCAGTGTGACTTGAAGGGCAACTGCTACGCCTTGCATAACGCGCGCAGCTTCCAGGATGAGATCGCCGGGCCGCGCTTGTTAGAACGCCTCAAGACGCTTTACACGATGGCGCACTTGCGCGGGCGTTTGCACATCACCATGCGCGACCTACGTTCAGCTCTGTCGTTCATGCTGATTGGCAACCGTGACTGTAGTGAAATTCATGCTCTTTACACCTCGGGCAAGCACGATGACTTGGTGCGCAGTTTCTACTTCAACAGCTGGATGGGGGGTGGGCAAGCCACATCAGACCGGCTCTTGACGCTGCTGAGCGATCTGGATATAGGCCAGCAGGAAGATCCCCGCTTCGACCGAGGGCTGGACTTTGTTCAACCAGATGATCGTGCTCTGTTCCGCTTCGAGCGCCGAGGGCAGTTTGACTTCGAGGTGTTGAGGCGCCTGTTTAGTGATCTGCCGCGTGGCGTTTCTGACTTGTCAGTCCGCCAACGGGCACGTAAACATCGTGAGTATGTGGCTATGGCACGCCGCAAGCACTTCTTTGAGCGGCGTGACGCCAGCTGGGAAAAAATGCTGCCCTATCGCTCCGCCAAGCGCATGGTGGAGATTGTTCGAGGTGAAATGCCCATCGATGAGCTCACGAGTGAAATCCTGCATGCCATCAACAGAGGGGAAGGGCTGTTGCGTCCGGAGCGACTTGGAGCCAGCCTAGCCTTGCAGTTGCGGCAGGTCGAACACGGTACGGTACGCAGCTACCGGCTCTTCCCTGTGGAGGGTTTTGGGCTTCAGGTACAAGACTTTGCAGCCAAGGCTCGCTTCGTTGAACACCTGCCGACCGGTCTACTGCTGAAGTACCAAGGCCAGGGCGCAGGTGCCATCAGCAGCGAACTGATCATCAACCTCGATGTGTTTGAGATGCTGGTGCGCCTGAATCAAGGCTATCGGCCTAGTGTTGAAGAGATGCAGGGTTTTTATCTCTGTCTCGGTGTGTTCAAGAACAGCCTCAACGCACAACCGTACCGCGAAATTTTGCTGACCACCACGGGGCACGACTTTTACCGCTTGGCCCGCCATGACGATGGGCGGGTGGAGATGCGATTACTGCACGGACCGGTGGCTGGTGCGCGCCAAGAAGAAGTAGCAGAGAGCGGCTCCAGGGGGAACTGATGGCATTGCAGAAAAAGGACAGGGAGTTTCGGCTCCCGAAAATCAGCTATCTCGACTTCAAGACGATTGAAATGGATCGGGTGCTCACGGGTCTTTTCGAGCGCTTGGAGCATGGCGGCTACCCGAGCGTTTTCCGCGACAAACGAGAACTGACTGTGGACAAGTTCGTCGATGACATCCTCGATGCCCGCGACAAGTTCTTGGGCTTTACGCAGCATCGAGACATAGTCGAGCGTTGGGTGGAAACCCACCTGATGGACATCGTGAACCGCGGCAAGAAGAACGCCGCTGTGGCGGGGCCACGCCCTCTGCACGGCTACACCTATCGCTTTCGCAATCCGAAGCACTCGCGTGACTACGGGGCTGCACAGCATCTCTACCAGATGCTTCATCACGCCCGACACCTCGCGGGCCACAAGGCCATCGAGCATCTCAAGGGCTTTTTCTTCGATGGGTTCGACAAGCTCACGCGAGAGCTAAACGACAAAGCGCTGACAGACATAGAAACGGCGACGCTACTGCACTTCTTGTCGCAGAGAAAGGACACTGCAGACACGCGCGCTGGCGGAGATCGGTTCGCGCCAGTGTGCATCGGCTTAGCCGATCTGATGGCCGAAGACATTCAGCGACTGTTGTTCTACAAGCCTTTCATGCCCCGCTCGGTGATGGTGGAGTATCTGAAGGTGCTCTTGTCGTTCCACTTGGCGTTGTACCACCTTCGCTTGCTGAAGCTACTGCCTGCCTGGCAGAAGCTTGAGGGAGCCAACTCGCTGTGCGCCGAATCTGCGTGCCCCATGAAGCCACGTGAGCAGCGCGAGCCTCAGGGGGACTGCCCCTACAAACTGGGACTGTTTGTTGATTTGTCAGGTAGCGCAGAGTCCGCAAGCGCAGCACTGGCTGAGCGCAGCGCAGATGGTTATTACCGGCGCATTCCTGGATTTGTACGAGCGTACTTCGTTGCCAAGAAGTTGGACGAATTTTCTGAACACCTCGTTCGGCGAGGCAAGCTGATCCGGCCCTTGAATTCCGTGTTCTCGGTGAGAGAGTTGTATAGCCTTCAAGGAGAACCGTTTGAGGAAGAACGCGACAAGTTCTTCGGTGAGCGCTTGGCTGGGTTGCTTGAATCTTTGTCCGAAGGTGATGCAGGCCTGGATACAGAGGTCGAGGCAATAACAAAGATGGGATTATCGGACTTTGAGACCTACATCGAGATTCTGGTTGCTCTGCGTGGTGCCTTCCACCGGAAGTACATCATCGAGTCGTTGGACGCGACGATGCTGAAGAACAAGTCGGGGGCGTTGCTTGCTCAGACCCGCGCGCGAAATGCGCCTCGGCGATTTACTTTGGAGAGCCGCCTGCTGGAGGTGTTGCTGCAGATCGCAGTGTTGAGGCCAGGTGGAGACCTGGGTTACTTCACCGGCGAGATGCGGATCGATGACCTACTGTCATTCTTGCGCGAACGCTATGGGCTGTACATCGATCAGCTACCACCCGGTGAGGGCTCACCGACTATTGACGAACGGAAAGCCCTGCGCAGCAATGTGCAGGCATTTACCGGACGCCTGCGCGAGATTGGCTTCTATCGAGATTTGTCTGATGCCTACGTGACCCAGACTGTGGTGCCGCGCTACACGATTGCAGAACGAAATGAAGGAGCGTGCTCATGAGCCAGGGACTACGTGAACTCACGAGTCAAGAATTGAACGCTGCACTGGAATCTGTTCTGCTTCCAAAGCTATCTCATCTGCTTGCTGCCCGCGAGCTTGGTCATTGCATGCGGGTCACCGACTTGGATCGGGAGCTGATGATCCGTTTGGCTGGTGGCTTGCGGGCTGCTGTGCCGTCAGCGAACGTCGTAGTGTTGGCAGATGAGAGCTTGCGAGTGATGGCGCCGGACATGGCTGTCAGCAGCACCAAACTGGTTGAGTTGCGGAATCCGCTTCCAAACGATGAGCTTAGACCTCCGTTGTTGGTGTTCGTGCCGAATGACCTACGCGCCTCAGCGGAAGATTCATTTGGTGTTGCCACGTTTGAAGAGATTCCCATTAATGGCGCTTATGCAGAGCTTAGCGGGCAGTTGCTTGCCCAAGTTCCTGCCAACTTGCGCATGGCCGTAGAGGCTTGCTTGAGCGAGTTACGGCGGTGTGAATCCCGGTGGCGGTATGCCGATGACGCTGCCGTAGCGAGGTACCTGCTCACCTGTCAGGTTAATGAGTTTGATCCGGACGCCATGGGGGCTGCGCTGTTTGAGCTTGCTCTGGTGCCAGACTTTGAATTGTTCCTGCATGCAGAGAGCGCGCCAATACGGGTGGCTCGCAACCGGGAGTGCGTGGAGCGCGTGACATGGTCGACAAAGACGGAACGTGTTCGAGCACTTGAGCTGGGCTTGCTGGACCCCATGTTCTGCAAGCAACTGGGTGAATTCTTTTTCCGTATCGGCGTATCCAATCCCAAGGCGTGGACGCAAGCTATCGTTCGCGATCGTGTGAATTGGCGACTTGCTTTCAATAAATGGTTGTTCGAGGACGGAGGAGTCAATCCGGACGCGATCTACATAGGCGATGTCGCGCTGCCTGACCTGCCTGTGGTGAAGGATGATAATGAAGATCCCCGCTTGACCGAGTTGATCGGGCATAAAGTGCTGCCCATCTCAAAGACCGGGCTCAAAAAGTTCAGTGTCTCTTTCCGTGTTGACCCAGTGCCTTCCAAGGTCGAAGGGTTATCACGGTTTGTAGCGGAGGTTGTGTCGCGAGACAACGGGCCGACAGGTTTGCGTAGGCGTAAAGCAGCTTGGACCAAAGGAACCGACTCCGGCACGATTGCTTTTTCTTCGATTGGCAAGATCGACTGGGAAGAAGGCTGGCACTACGTGCGGGTGTATGCAGAGACCGAAGACGGTGAACGCATTCCTCTCGCGGACGGAGAAGGCAATCCTATTCAATTCAATGGTGATTCATCTGAGGTGTATGCCAGCTCTAACGAGAGTGATCTCTTCTATGTGGTCACTGACGATGAGGTCGAGGTTGAACCACCACAGCGTGCAGTTCCGCGTGAGGCGAGCTTGATGCATGCATTGCTGCGTGCACGTTTTGCGGCCGTAGCCCAGGATCGCGATCCTGATACCGTTACTGTTACCGGTTGCGGTTGGGTTGAACGCAGTAGCAAAGCCACGGCCAGTGGAGAGACCTTGGAGATTCGCCTGGGTAAGGAGGGGAAGGCGAACGTCTTGGTGTCCAGCCGATTGGCAAACTTGGAGCGAGCATTTTTAGAAGACCCCGAAGGTCTCAACCGTTTAAGGTTTTCGATCAGTGCTTCGGGTGTTGCCACACGATCCACGACGTCGTTTCAGTGGCCAGTCTCAGACGAGGTTACTCGCTTTCGAGAGGCGCGGGAGACATTGTTCTCCGCTGTATTGAAGGGTGATCAACGGCTGATCATGCAGGCCAGCGATCTTCTGTCTCTTAAGGAACCGGCGCAGAACTATGCCTCCGCCTATCTGGCTTGGATCGACGCTGTGCTTGCTCGTGCCAGCTCCACAGAGACGGCCGTTGTGCGGCAAGCTATGGATGAGCTTCGCTATGCGCTCACCATCGATTCAGTGGCCCTCGTGTTGGAAGACTATCAAGGCAGGCGCCGAGATGCTGTACTGCTGGGGCCAACACATCCGTTGCGTGCCAATTGGCACGTCACGTGGAGCCATCTCGGGCAGGCTTGGATGGAGCAGAGCCGGTCTAGCAACAAGGAGTTCGTTGTCCCCACACGTGACGCGGTGATTAAGCAGCTGGCGCCAGCTGCTTTTCCTCCAGTCGTCCCTTTTGGTGAGGAGTTGGGGCGGACAGCTCTGGCTGTGGACAACATCAACCCGTTCTGGTCTTTGTACGCAGCGACCGATGAGAAAGATCCTCGTGGACTGATTGGGGAGGTGTGCGCTGCTCTTGGCCTACCAGAGCCAGCCATCGGTGGTTCGAGCATTGATAGTGCTTATCTTGCCGCGCGCGTGCAGCGTTATCTGGTCCAGCACCCGTATGTTGAGACGCTGACGATCAACGCTTTCAATGCGGGGCGCGCCGGTGCGTTGGCCGAGGTGTTGCTGGCACTTCAGCGACATCCTGAGTTCGCCGATCTGCGTTACGACATCCGGCTCTTCGTGCTTGATCCGGGAGCGCCCTCGACTGGGGAAGCTTTGCTGGAACTCTTGTCGCCGGACTCGGGAACCAGTGCAAAGGAGGCTGATGCTTTTTCGACACCGACCAACAGCCATCTGCACCCCAAGCTGCGACTGGCTATTCGTGCGATCAAGGAGTTCCGTGAGGACCCGGACTTGCATGCTGCGCACCTCTCATTCTTGTTCGATCTGTTCCCTGCAGAGGAAATTCGAGCAGTTGATGTTCAAGGCAGTGATGATTCGTCGTTTGTCCATGGACTGGTTCAGCCCTTCGAAGTGGATTATCTGGAGGACGAGCAGTCCATCACTTGGTTACGTCGTCCGCTTCATGGTGTCGCACAGCCGCTAGAGGGGGCAGAGGCGTTATCCGACCTCATGGGGGGCGTGTCCCGTGCGGTTTCGGTCGCTGTGGCGACGCTTGCTCGCAGTCAATACCTACCACATGCACGTCCAGTGGTTGCGTTGAGCTTGTCCGCAGATGAGCGCGCCATGCTTCATCAGGTACATGAGGTCAGTGACTGGGTGCTCACGATTGATCGGAACTTGGGAATCGAGTTCTTTGACCATCGCAGACATGCCACTCGGCCAGACTACTTGATCGACCACTCGCCTGACATGGCGAACGCGATGAGCCATCGTTTGGCTATTACATCGAGATCTGTTGCAGAGCTTGAGTCTTTGCTGATCCCGATCTTGAGCGAATACGGATTGCCCAACACGGGTCGACATGCCTTGGTAATGCTGGATCAGCTTCGCTCGTTGTCTGGACGGCTGGCTTTGAAGCTACTGTCCTCATCTTCCCAGCGGGCTGAGGCTATGGGTTTGGCGCTTTCGCGCTTGTTCCTCGAACACCAGGGCGTTTTCCAGAACCAAGTCGTCGTGCCGTTAGACGCACACTTGGAGCTGTACAAGGCGTTGAAACAAAGCGCTGAGGAAATGGGCGATGAAGTCAGCTTCCGGCGGACTGACCTTGCCCTGTTCGATCTCGATCCATCAAGCCGTGTAGTGACGTGCCGGTTGGTCGAAGTGAAGTGCTACAGTCAGGTGGGCGATGTAGCTGCATACGCGCAGTTGAAGGCGTCAATCGCTGATCAGATCGCTCAGTCCGAACACGTATTGGCCTATCACTTCGACCCCAAGATGGCTGATGTAGATCGTCCTGACCGCCCTATAAAGAATCGAGATCTTGCTGCGCTGTTAGGCTTTTACCTAGATCGCTCTGAACGCTACGGCGTGGTCTTGCCAGAGGCAGCTGAAGAAGCCCACTACTTCCTGCGACGTCTCGATGAACACCCTTACACCCTGCAATTCACGCGAAGTGCAGTGGTGTTTGACTTCAGCAAGCCAGGTACTGAACCCGCCGAGCATGAAAATGGCATCGAGTTCTATCGGATCGGTAGTGATTTGATCCGACAGTTGGTTGAGTCGGCCGTTACTGACACCGAGACTGTGGCCAGTATCCAGTACTCACGCTCTACCGACACCGTGAGAGAGGCCACGCTGGAACTGCTTCGTCGCAGGGAGTTGGCACCGGCTGTCCCTACATTTGAAACGGCAGCCTTCCTAAGCCCACCACGGGATCGAACGCTCGCTTGGGACGATCGCCCGAGGGGGAGATTAACGCAACATGAGGTGGCTTCCAGCGTGCCCGTGCGGAAGCTTGAACTAACCACCTTGGTGCAAACGACGCCTTCTTCAATTGACGCCGTACAGGCTGCAAGCCCTGATACATCACTACCGTCTATAGACGCGTCGGGTTCAGATACGACCACGGAACAAGTGCCCTCACCAGTTCTTGTTACGGAGGAGGTGGCTCCCCAGAATGCATTCGCTACACGGTCGCAGTCTCAAGACGGCGAGGCTACCGATAGCCTAGTGGCCTACGACATCATGCTCGGCACCACAGGAGCAACACCTCAGTACGGCCTGATTGGTGAAGTATCTGGACGCAAGGTTGCACTTGACCTCAATCAGACCCACACCATCAGCTTGTTTGGCGTTCAGGGGGGCGGGAAGAGCTACACCTTGGGCTGCGTGGCAGAGATGGCTTCGCTGCAGATCCCTGGTATCAACTGTTTGCCCGAGCCACTATCTACGGTGATTTTCCACTACAGCCCGACGATGGACTACAAGCCTGAGTTTACGTCGATGGTGGGGGCGAATTCTGTGGAAGAGCAGGTTCGTGCGCTGAAGGAGATCTATGGTGCGGAGCCAAAAGCACTCGCAGATGTCTTGCTTCTTGTTCCAACAGACAAGATCGAAGAGCGTCAGGCTGAGTACCCAGACATCGAAGTACGGCCTTTGCAGTTCTCGGCATCCGAGCTGAAGGCTTCGCACTGGAAGTTTTTGATGGGTGCCGTAGGCAATCAAGCCACCTATATCCGCCAGATCATGCGCATCATGAAAGCGATGCGTGATGACATCACCCTTGAGGGCTTACGTACGGGCATCGACGCATCATCTGTTCCAGAACACCTCAAGGAGTTGGCTCGGATGCGTCTCGATTTAGCCGCTGAGTATATCAATGACGGCACATCTCTTACCGAGGTTGTGAGACCTGGTCGACTGATCATTGTCGATCTACGAGACGAGTTCATTGAGAAGGACGAGGCACTCGGACTGTTTGTTGTGCTCCTGCAGTTGTTCGCTGATGCCCGGATAGATGGGCGCAGCTTCAACAAACTGGTGGTGTTCGATGAGGCTCACAAATATATCGAAAGTCCCGATCTGGTTGCTGGGCTCATCGAGGTTGTACGAGAAATGCGGCACAAGGGGGTTAGTATCATGGTGGCGAGCCAGGACCCGCCATCTGTTCCTGTTAGTCTTATTGAGCTTTCAAGCCAGATAATCATGCATAAGTTTAACTCTCCTGCTTGGCTGAAACATATTCAAAAAGCCAATGCTGCTCTTGGTAACTTGACTCCAGAACGTATGTCTCTTCTTAAAGCAGGGGAAGCTTATGTGTGGTCAAGTAAGGCCTCGGATGATTCATTCTCACGAGGTGCAATCAAGATAAAGTGTCGGGCCCGAGTTACACAACATGGTGGTGCAACAAGAGTCGCAGTTGAGGAGCTAACAACATTAAGCTAAATGCATGGTTGAAATATATCTGGTGATACTGCACCAGCTTGTTGCGTTCAACGCCAAAAAATAAAACCACAATTAAGGCCCACCATAGTTGGTGGGCCTTAATTGCATGACAACCTAAAGGTGAGGATTCATTGTAAATGCCCTCGTTCAGCCAGCGATACCACTCCCTCAGTACCGATGACCAGATGATCTAGAGTGCGGATATCCACCAGTGCCAGGGCATCCTGTAGACGCTGGGTTATTTTTATATCTGCCCGGCTGGGTTCCGGGTATCCCGATGGGTGGTTATGCACCAGCATTAGGGCGGCAGCATTGTAGTGTAGTGCCTGCTTGACGACATCGCGGGGGTAGACGGTCGCAGCGGACAGGGTGCCAAGGAACAGCTCCTCGTAGGCCAGGACCCTGTGTTGGTTATCGAGGAAAAGTGCCGCAAACACTTCGCGATCCCGTGTTTGCAGCAGCCCTTGCAGGGCCTGATGGGCCACGTGTTTATCGGTAATAGCTTCTCCCTTGGCCAGTTTCTGACGGGCAACTGCTTGGGCGATGGTGAGCAGGTCGTCGTCGGTGACAAGGTCGGTTACCCGATAGGTGCCGGGGATCTCCCCGGCGATCAGTTTGTGATGCAACATGATGGTGCTCCATACGCCATCGCCCCACCACGTGGGGTGCGGCAGGGTAGGCGAAGTAGTTGGTTAATGGGTTACTGAATGGGGGGGACCGCAGGCTTGGTTGGCTGTGTTCAGGCCGCCAAGGTGTGCGGGGTGTAGTCGTGCAACGGAACGCGGTAACTGGTGGCTAGTAGGGTGCCGAACTGGCTTAGCCAGCGGTGATCCGGGTGGTCGCACAGCCATTGCGCCAGTGCGTCACACCGTTCATTTTCATAGCGTAGGTAGAGGGCGTAACCGTCCACCGGCTGGCCTTGGTCATGCACTGCTTCAACCAGGCCATTACGTTCAAGGTAAGCCTCTAGCTCGATGGCGAGCACAGCATTAATCATCTTCAATCTCCTTGTCGGGGATGTGGTCACTCTCCACGGCATAGCAGCGATTAATGCAGGTACGCTGCAGGTCAGCCAGAAAGCTTGCTAGCACGCGGGGTTGCTCGGTGAGTGGCACGGGGCCTGCTTGACTGCGCCAGAAACAGCGACGTTTGGGGTCAATGCAGATCTCATCCACCATTTGGCTCATGGTGCGCCAGTCATCGGCATTGGTGATGGAGAGCAGTTGCCACTGCACACCAGACCAGCGCACTTGTAAGGTGACTGTACGGGCTGGTGGGCTATCCGGTGTCAGGTGAAGCAGCCAACGCTGACCACTACGAGTGGGGGTTAGCTTGGCGTTGGCGGCAACTTGTCCCAACCACTGACGTGAGTAGTGGGAGAGCGCTAATTCTTGGCTCATCGTGTCCTCCTAATCTCCTGCGACCGTGACGCTGAAACACTCCAACCAGCAATAGGCCATGAAGTTGCTCTGCCAGATATCGAACAACTCCCGCGCTTCGGCCAGCCGCAGCGGTCCCCAGCCCAACATGGTGTGTTCCCCATCGAGGAAGTTGAAATCGAGCTCCTTGCAGAGCTCAGCATCTTGGCCCTGCCCCTGGTAGCTGAAGTCGGTGACGTAATCGAACAGCCAGCCATCAAGCCCACGGATCAGGCGGATCTCGACCGGGTGCACGCCGCCTTGCTCAGCACTGTAGCCGGGGTTGCGAAAGTTGAAGGTCAGTTGGGTTAAGCGTTCGATATTGAGCTCGGTTTTAGCGATTTCTTGGTTGAGCAGAACCAGCAATGCTTGGTCAACGGGCAGGGCAAAGCCGTCCCGGAAAAAGGGAATGGTCATGGTGTTTCCTCATTGAGTTCCAGCAGGAGAGCACCCCTGCGTTTTGCTTTGAAGTGATGGGTCAGTCGTTTAACCAATCCCACAGTTTGCTGACGCCATAGGCTGCGATGGCGCCCACGGCAAGAGGAGCTAACAACGGGGCTGTGGCAATACCGGTCACCGATACTACCGTTGCAGCAGCGCCACTACCTCCAGCTGCTGTGGCTAGGGTGCTGGCAGCAAGTCCTGCCGTTGCACTGGTGGCCGCCTTGCTTAACGTGTGACGAGCGACTTCGGCAGCCACCACCGTTGCTACAGCGGTCTGCAGCAGCTTGGGGGGATGCTGAATCCCTTCAATACACCAAGTGACAAACAGCTCACTGTTAGCAAACGGCTGACCCTGCTCTCCTTCACTGAGTCGGGCGTAAGCCCGTGTCAGGCTTTCCTCTCGACTGAACAGGCGTTGAGCATGGGGTTTGACCTCAATAACGCAGTGCTGACTGAATTGAGCCAACGAGGTCAGCGCCAGTTGGCCTGAATGCTTTCCTGGAGCGGGTGGTAGACACTGAATGACCTGGTCATGGCCAACAAAGATCCCGTGATGGCGGCCTTCAGGTTGTGGTGCAACCAAGTGATCGCCAATAATGAAATGTCGTGTCATGGGGTGATGATCCTCATCAAAGGTTGGAAATGAAAAAGGGCGTCACCGTTATGGTGACGCCCTTTGGCTTTGTTTTTCCTCAGCGGGTTAATTGCCGCCCAAGGTTATCTTCAGTGGTTGATGAAACTGGGGGGTGAAGGTGGATACAGGTAGGCGAGTGACTCGGTTGTGAGCGAGCACCTCGGTTGCCTGAATAATGGCGATGGACTTGGCCTGCTCTACCTGGGCGCAATCCACTTCTGTAAAGCCACCGCCATAGCGGGTAGCGTCGCTCCCGCCGAATGGCTCAACCTCCAGCGTTGACTCGGCCAGCAATTTGCCCTTTTTGTCATTAAACTGCAGCGTGATATACAACCGCCCAACCTCATCGGCTCCCCCACTATCAAGGGAGAAATGGTACGCGCAGACGCCTTGGTTGGCGTAGACGGTGTCGGTGTGCTGGATAGCGAGGTAGTGCTGTTCTTCCGTATGGCTTGGGTGGCTCCAGAGCAGTCCACAAGTCATCAGGGCAGCTATCGAGCATTTGGTTGAAGTGATGTTCATGACTCACCCGTTGTAATAGTCGCAAGTGGAGGTCAACTTCGTGGGCTTGACCGTCCATGTGGCTTTTTGATCCTGCCCACGATAGATGTTCAGGGTTGAGGCGGAGAGGATCGCGTTGATGAGCTGAGTCCATTCGGCCTGGCTTTTGGCTTTACCGGACAGACGTTGACCATCGACCTCGATCTCCTCAACGCTGCTTGAAGCATCGTAGGCTCTGGTGTATCTGAGCTCAGAGTGCAGTGGCCAGGTTGCCCCCGGCATCTGATAGGCGCATTTGATTTCCAGTACGTATCGTGAGTAACCCTGGCCCTGTGTCAGGGTATAGCGAGGGCCATAACGCCCCTCTTCGGCCACCCACTGTGTAGGGGGACCTTTCGGTGCATCCAGCATCTGAGGCTTCTTGGCATTCTCTTCTGCCTTGCTCCAGGACGCCCCTTTACCCGCCTTACGTTCTTCGTGATACATCCAGGCATCTAGCGGATAACGCTTGATGAGTCGGTCACCGATCATGACATCGACGTTGTTCAGTCGATTGTAGGTATTGACCTCGATACTGGCCGAGGTGCTGCAGGTGCCGGTATCCAGTTTCTTAAAGCTGCGACTGGCGTGTTCGACAACCAGCAGGTCACCGATGGCGCAGCCCGTTTGGGAGCGGTTGTTGACCAAGGCAAGGTAGTGGCTGTTTTTGTAGATCAGATCACAGGTACGTTTGTTATTACACGCTTGAGCCAAGGTGGTGCCGGTACTGTCTTGATAGGACCAGATGTCATTGGTGTTGCTGGCCATGATGCTCGGTGCAGTGACTGCCAGGGTGAGCAATGGAATGAGCTGTTTCATGAGAACTCCTATTGGTAGTAAGTCGTAGAGAAGGGGATAACCCTAGTCCGGTTAGATAGGCAAAAAATGCCCAATAACAACCTTTTGGGTTGATCCTCGCCTTTTGTGGTTCTTCATGTCAACGAGTCCACACCCAACCATAGGGGTTGGTTGGAGGACTTATGACAGATATCAACTTTGAGCAGTTAGCCAAGAACGTGGGCAAGGCCATTGGGCGTCAGCGTAACCAAGCAGGGTTTACCCAAGAGCAGGTGGCTGAACACCTCAATATCGGGATGGAGGCCGTCTCTCGAATGGAGCGAGGGATTGTGGTGCCGACCGTGGTGCGGCTGGCGGAGCTCGCTCAACTGTTCGGCTGTGAGCTGGCAGATTTCCTGCGCGAGACCAGTAACCGTCCGACTGAGCAGAGCATTGTGTTGAGTAAGCAACTGGCACGGCTCGATGATGCCGACCGAATCCTGTTGCTGGAAATGGTGGAACGGTTGGTGGAGCGGTTGGCACGTCCTCGCTGATCATCCGTCATTCACTGGGGAGGGGATGGGTTCCCTTTCCCCAATTTATTGGTGAGCGGACTCCTTCTTGGTTGTGGTCTTTGTGGCGTTCTGGTTGCTTTGACTTGCGGGACGTGAGGTGAGGTTGTCACCTCGGAACCATTGATACCATTCGTCGTCTCGTCGCTGTTGGCTTCGGGATAGAACTCTTCCAGCAGCATTGGCACCTCTTCATCGATGTCTTCAAACTGGCCATTGCGCAGCAACTCACGAGCGGCCTGTTCCATCTGGTCGATGGCAAGCCCCGCCTCTTGGTCTCGCTGGGCGGCCTCCCGTGCTAACCTGACTGCCTCAGTCAGGTTGGTCTCTTCCCGCAAGGTCAGATCCACGTAGTAGACCGGTGTGCGGTAGGACTGGGTCGTGCTTTTGGCCCGTAGCCGCAGGGTGAGCGGCAGGTAGCGAGTATGGCCACCGCTCACTGCCTCCAGGTACTTAAGCCGAGCCGCCAGAGTGCGCACCGAGTTGTAGCCGGTGGTGCGGAAGATAAAGCTGCCCAGCTCATCCCCTTGCCCCTCTACAAACAGGTTCAGTCGTCCGTACAGCTTGCAGCCCTGTTGCCCGCCAAAGGCGCAGCGCTCGGGTCCAGGGCAGCAGACCTCCTCCATGCCTTGTGCCCCCACGCGTCTTGCCACCTCCCCATTCCCGACACAGAGCGGCCTGCCGGTTTGCCGGTCAAACGCGCTGTATTCCGCCCGCAGGTTCAGGTCGCTGTCGTTGAATAACACTCGCACCGGAATGGCGCGGATCTTGGTTTGTTCCTGACCTTGGCCACTCTTTTGCGATGAGTAGTGTTGATGCAGGGGATGGAGCAACCATCCCCCCTTTTGCTGTATCTGGGTGGTGAGGGTGAAGCTATCATCCTTCTCCGGTACCCATTTATCCTGTTTTTGCACCAGCTTGCCGATGCAGATCCGCCCGATCACGGGCGGGGTGATCGCCAGTCCTTTGATCATGGAGTTTGCCTCAAGGGTTGAATGGTGAAACGGCGCACGCCGGGCACCGGTTTGACGTAACGGGTGAGCAGGTCGGGATGATCCTGACCGAGCTTATCCAGATCCGGCGCCAGCCGGTCTTTGCTGCGCTTCCAGGTGATCTTGCCATCGGCAAACAGCCCGGCTGTCGCTTCACCCAAGGTCGTTTGCAGCCGCTGTTTGAGTTGTGACTCCTGCAGCTCGACGGCTTCCTTTTGCTGTCGCAAGCGCAGCAGTTCGCCAAACAGCTGGTTGAACTCGGGGGAATCGGAGAGATCCAGCGTCTGGCCATCATCACGTGGAAACAGCCAGCTCAGAGCATTGGCAGCATCACTCGAGCCGTCAGGCTCTGGCTGCTGATCTTGTTGCACCATCTGCCAGAACTGCGCTTCCCGCTCGGTGAGATCTTGGATCTTCTCCTCATCACGCTCGATGCGGTAAATCCGAAAATCCTGGCCACCGATCAGCACAGCCACTTCGGCCCAGGCATGGCCGGTGACGGCCAGTTGATGGAGTACCTGACACTGGTAAGCCACCGGCACCCCTTCCTCCCACTGGGGGGCGCTGTGATAGCTGGCGGTCTTGATCTCCAGAATGCCCGGCCCATCGGGATGGCCGACTACCTCCCGGTCGAGGTTGGCGAGCATGAAGGGTTGCTCGGGATGTTGCAGTACTGCATTGACTCGGCGTACACGAAAGCCGGTGCGTTTGGCGTAGACCTGCGCCAGCACAGGTTCCAGCTCAATGCCCCACAGCACAGCTTCCTTATGGGAGATATCCTCCGGCTCCTTGCGGCCGGTCTTCTCCAGCCACAGGCTGAGCGGGCATTTGTAGGGGGATAGTCCCACTGCCACGGCGGCATCGGAGGAGCCAATGCCAAGTTTGCGGATAGCGAGCCACTGCTCGCGGGTTAATTGGGTAGTGGAGGCCAGCCGCAAGGCTTGGCCATATTTTGCTTTCATGACGACTCCTTGTTGACGGCATAAATGGCGACGCCCGGATTGGCTTGCGCCAGTCCGGGTGAGGTCGTTATGCGGTTTGAATGGGGAAGCGGAATTACTGCAGCAGAGTGAGTGCCTGATTCAGGGCTTGGGATTTGAGTTGGGCGCCCTGACCAAACCAGGCGGAATCAAGCCGGTGATCTTGGCTGCGGGCACGCCGGTGGTGATCCACGTATTCGGTGACCGCATTGACCAGCCCCCAGGCGGTATTACGGGAGCTGGCAAGCTCTGAGCCCATACCCGCGCCCTGATAGAGCTCATGCAGCCGTTGTACCGGCTTGGTGAGAATGATGCTCTCCTCATCCAGCGGTTGCGCCAACAGGTCGCTGAAAAAGCGCAGTGCCTCTTCAGGGGCTACGGGCCGTTGTGCCAACGCCTTGGTCTGCGTCTTGAACTCATCCCAATGAGACAGCCCGAGCCCAAGCGACTCTTTGACGGCAGCGGCATCGAACTGAGTGGAGTGGGGCACCTTGATGGCTCCGGTAGCGCCACGCAGTGCCATCTGCAGGGTGTTGTTGCAGACCACTCGCAGCGAGGTGAACTGTGCCGTGGTGCAGAGCGTGCCGTCGCAGCTGGTTGCCAGCAGTAGATAGGACTTTACCAAGTCATTGCCTTTGAGTTTTAGATCCTGGCCGGTCTTAGCCAGTGCCCACAGCTTGCGGCCACCTTTGAGCGAGCCTGCTGTTTCTAGCTCAAAGCCACCGGCTTCCACCAGGTCTTGATAGAAATGCAGCACCTCGTGAGGCTGTACCACGTTGTAGCGGCTTGAGACCACCGACAGAGGGGTGAGGGTATCGGAGCGATAAAGCACCTTGCTGTCGCTGTAGGGACGGATATGCAGTGCATCGGAGGCGACGTTAAACATCACGTCGCTCTGCTCGATGGTCCAATTCATCCCGGCTGCCTGCAGCCAGATATCGAGAGATTGTTGCGGGGGTAAAACATTGCCAAGGCCATGCCAGGGCGTTTGACCGGTGTAGGCCATCGTATCGATCAGGTGAGCCATGAGAAATCTCCAATGAAAAAGGGACTGCACAGAGCAGTCCCTTGGGTAGGTTCATGGAGATAATATATATCTGAAATTAATTGAAATGAGTCTCATTTGCTCCTCTAATTTCTAGCTATGGGATGTGTGCTGTGGTAGCCCAGGCCAAAAACGAACAATGTGTTGGCTCAGTGAAGATGCCAACACATTGTTTTATATGGTGATACAGGCTGGAGTTGAACAATTATGTACTATAGGCGGAGATCAAATTGCGACAGGAACTCTACGACGAATTCAACTCTGAAGTGCAACACCCGCTCAAAAATCAGGCCGCTTTGAGTTACGTCTCAAACACCATCTGCTGTTGCCTTAACCTAGGCGATCATCACTCAACCCGCATCGCAGGAAAAACGCGGGTTAAAAATCCGGTAGAAATGCGGGTGAAAACGCCAGAGCAGATCTTGTTGGTTGTGTTGGCTGAAGACCCAACTCTTATGCTTAAACAAGTCGCGGAGCAAGTTGGGAAATACACCACACGGTGGAACGTGCTGTTGCTAGGTTAAGCAACGCGGGACGACTTCGCGCTGTCGGACTACGTAAAAGTGGGCGGTGGGAGGTATTGCTGATAAACGGTAGCTCCATTGTCTCTTGCTATCAATTTTGCTGGTCAGTGTAAACAACACTGTTTGTACTTCTTGCCGCTACCACAGGGGCACGGATTGTTACGGTCAGCGTTGACGGTGCTAATTTCAGGTTGTTGGCAAAGTTACGCCATAAAATAAGCATATAGGATACTGGCTTCAAAGTGGGCTTGGGCCTCTTGCTATTATAGGCATGGCAGAGCAACGCCAATGACAGTAAGGCTGTACTACTCGTATTGTGCTACTCTGGTTGACCCTGCCCCCCACACCAAATCGCAAGGCGCTAGCTGCTCGGCATGTTGAGCTGCGGGTCATAGTGCGTTTCCGTTCAAAAATCATCCAGTGTTGGGCTGGACGCTAAACAAAATATTATATATGCCAAAAAATTGATATGCTGACTCCATTGATAATTCATACTAATCGAATTGACAGGAACGTACACTCTGATGGCAACTATTAATGACATCTGCAGAATTACTGGATTTTCCAAGGCAACCGTATCACGCGCCATTAATGAAACAGGTCCGGTTAAAGAGTCAACCCGAAAAGTGATTCATGCTGCCATGCAACAACTCAACTTTCGTCCTAATTTGGTAGCACAGGCGTTAGCAAATAAGAGTGGCAATAGTATTGGTCTGGTTGTATCGGATTTTGACGGTGCTCACTTTGGGCATTTATTAAAGAATGCAGCCTTGGTTGCAGACCAAACAAATAAGCAGTTGATTGTGACCGATGGCCATAATGAACCAGAACGAGAAAAGCAGGCTATTTATTCACTGGTAGATCGTCGCTGCAGCGTGTTGATTGTGTATACCCGGCATATGACTGAAATTGATATGTTGTCCATTCAGCAAGAAATTGGGCTGCCAATCATCTTTATCGGACGCTCACTACCTTCCCATTGTGGTTATTCGATTTACTTTGATAATGAACACGCCACCAAACAAGCAGTGAGTCACCTGCTCTCCCTAGGCCACACTAGGATTGCCTATTTTGGTCCACCAGCGATCACGCCAACAGGCATTGCTCGTATGGACACATATCGGAAGATGTTATTGGAATGGGGTATTGAGTATCAAGAACACTGGTACCAATGCAGTAGCTTTAACATCGCGGATGGTTATCGTGCGGCAAAGCAATATCTCACAAAAGGGGGTGGATGTAGTGCCCTCTTTGCCGCGAGTGACTCGATTGCATTCGGGGCGATGCAGGCATTTCGCGAGGCAGGGCTATTGCTACCTAACGACATGTCCATCGCCAGTATCGACGATGAAGAGATCTCGGCCTATCTATCGCCATCGTTGACCACTTATCGGTTCCCGCTCACTGAGATGGTTCATCATGCCATGGCGATAGCACTCAAGTTGATGGATGGGCAAGAAGTACCTTTCGAGTCTAAAGTGTTTCGGGGGGAATTAAAGATCAGGTCATCCGGGATGACTTGCATCACTTCATCGTGATTCGAATCATACCACATAAAGACCCCATTGGGTCTTTATGTGTGCCTTCAATGCCTAAAAGCCTCGTATGAGCCCACCCAATCCCTCGCTTATCTATGGCCGCAGTAGACCGGAGTCTTTCGGCGCTAGAGCCAATAATACTCGGCCCTCAGGCGAACTTTTGCCTAGCTTCTGACACGTTCTGCGAATGCAGTGAACTGTTATTTCTTGTGAGTTGCAGCACAAAAATGGAACCGGTTTCTGTAACCGGTTTCATTTTTCTTTATAGTCATCATCAAGGTGATTAAACACCACATTCTAACTTAAGTATGTTGAGGACTATGTAATGAATAAAAAAATCTATCTGTTTTGTGCCGCAGGCATGTCTACATCTTTACTAGTCAATAAAATGCGTGAGCAGGCCGCCAAGCATTCTGTGCCGGTTGATATTGAAGCTTTTCCTGAATCTCAATCCAATGAAAAAGGTATCGAAGCTGACGTTATTCTACTGGGCCCTCAGGTCGGATATATGTGTCAAGATATCTCAGCGCGTTTCCCTCATAAGCCAGTAGCGGTGATTGACACTGGTATGTATGGCCGTGTAGATGGTCTAAGCGTATTGAAAGTTGCTATAGCTGAAATAAAAAAAGCAGCCAAGCCAGCCTAACCTATAGTACTTAGGCTTCAACAAAGCCATACCAAATTATTTTATCAATGAACCTGCCAAATATAATTAGGCGGCGTTCATTGGTGCGCACCACCGTTTTTATTAAGGTGACAAGGATAATTCTTATAAACTAACCTGGCAATTATTTAACAAATTTTATTTATATTTAAATAATCAGAGGCACCTATGAATTTCGACGATCTAAACCTAGACGATATAAAAGAAGACGGTTCAGAGATTCAGCAAATGGATCTTGAAGAGCAGGTAATGGGCATCATTATCAATTCTGGTGAAGCTCGTAGCTGTTCTTACAAAGCCTTGGCATTTGCAAAGCAAGGGGATTTTGCTCAGGCCGATGCGAAAATGGAAGAGGCTCGTAACGCAGCGAATGCCGCCCATTTGGTGCAGACACAGTTGATTGAAGCTGATATGGGAGAGGGTAAGACCCCGATGACACTCATCATGGTCCATGCCCAAGATCACCTGATGACATCGATGTTGGCCCGTGAGTTGATCAAAGAGTTGATCGATCTTCACAAGAAAATTTCCAATTAAGCGGAGCATTATCAATGAAGTTTGCACATGACTTTCTTATGGGCGCAGCCAGCGCATCTTACCAAGTAGAAGGTGCTTGGAATGAAGATGGCAAAGGCATGACTAACTGGGATGAATTTACCAAGATCCCAGGGAAAACCTTCGAAGGCACCAATGGTGATATCGCGGTTGACCACTATCATCGCTATAAAGAAGATGTTGCCTTGATGGCTGAGATGGGTCTGGAGTCCTATCGCTTCTCCATTTCATGGGCTCGTATTTTCCCAAATGGTGATGGCGAGATTAATCCAAAAGGGATTGAATTTTACAACAACTTAATCGACGAGTGTCTGAAATATGGCATTGTGCCATTTATCACACTTTATCACTGGGATCTGCCACTGCCCCTAGAAAAAGAGGGGGGATGGTTGAGCCAGCGTACCATCGATGCATTTGTTAACTATGCAAGAGTGTGCTTCGAAGCCTTTGGTGATCGTGTAAAACACTTCATCACCATCAATGAGACGATTGTATTTTGTTCTCTAGGTTATATGGCTGGCGCTCACCCACCAGGAATCAAGAATGATCCGAAGAAGTACTTCCAGGCTGTTCACAATGTTTTTTATGCTCATGCCAAGGTGGTACTGCTATATAAATCCATGAATCTATATGGTGAAATTGGTATCAGTAACGTATTTAGTCCAGCTTTTGGCGTTGATGATAGTGAAGATAGCCAAAAAGCGGCATATCATGCTAATGCGTATGCGACCCATCTCTACTTCGACCCGATTTTGAAGGGTGAGTATCCAGCTTATGTCATGGACGCACTGAAAGTCAGCGGCTTCCATCCAGAGCAGACAGCAGAAGAGTTAGAAACTATCAAGTTGGCTGCTAGTTTGAATGACTTTATGGGGCTCAATTATTATCAGCCGAGTCGGGTTGAATTGATCAAAGGTTCTCTAGAGCAGCGTGAAGCTACCCGTGAAAACTCAACTGGTGCACCGGGAAATCCAAGTTTCGATGGTTTCTTCCGCACCGTGAAGATGGATGATAAACGTTATACCAAATGGGATTGGGAGATTTCGCCAGAGGGCTTTGTTGCTGGTTTAAACATGCTCAAAGATCGTTATGGTCAAGTCAAGATTTATATTACTGAGAATGGTCTTGGTGATGAAGATCCGATTGTGGAAGATGAAATTTGTGATGTCCCACGCATCAAATATATCAGCGAGCATTTAACTGCGCTGAAACAAGCAATCAGTGATGGTGTGAACGTCAAAGGATACTTTGCTTGGTCTGTTATTGACCTGTTGAGCTGGCTCAATGGATATAAAAAACAGTATGGCTTTATTTATGTCGATCACAAAAATAACTATCAGCGAAAGAAAAAAATGTCTTTCCACTGGTTTAGTTCGGTGATTAAAAATCGTGGGGAAGATCTCTAATGAGTAATTTTAACCAAAAAATACAAGCCGTGATGCCCTATGTCATGGGGTTTGTTAACTCCAAGCCGGTCAAGGCAATCAAGGATGGCTTTCTTTACACCATGCCATTGACCATTATTGGTTCGGTCTTCCTGCTGCTGGCATTTATTCCTGTCCCTGGGTATGGCGAATTGATGGCCAGTATCTTTGGTGACAATTGGCAGGGGCCATTGTGGCAAGTAGTAGGTGCCACCTTTGATATTCTGGCACTCATCGGTGTGTTCGGTATCGCTTATAGCTGGGTTCAAAATGAAGGCTATCAGGGGGTTAGTGCAGGCATTTTTGCAATCGTAACCATGCTGATCCTCAACGATAACTTCATTCTGGCTGCGGATGGTGCCACCTTGGGTGGGGTGATTCCTAAAGCCTATATGGGCGGTAAGGGAATGATCGTGGCCATCTTTGTCGGCATCACAGTAGGTTGGATTTATAGCTGGTGCATGAAGAAGAACCTGACCATCAAGATGCCGGATGGCGTGCCGCAGGGGGTTGCTAATGCGTTTACCGCCCTGATCCCGGGGGCCTTGATCATCCTGACAGCCTGCTTCACCTGGATTTTCTTTAAGTTCGCGTTCGACAAGACAGTGGTCGTGGTGTTGTACGATCTGCTGCAGATACCATTGCAAGGTTTGTCTGACTCTCTGGGGGGGGTCATCGTTGTTGCCCTGCTGATTTCTTTATTGTGGTGGTGTGGTGTGCATGGCTCCGCCATTGTAATGGGGATCATGGGGCCGATCGTGACGGCGAACGCGCTGCAAAACCAAGAATTGCTCATCAAAGGAGAGCAGTTGATTGCCGGGGAAAACGCCAAGATTGTTACTAACCAGTTCATCGATCAATATGTAACGTTTGGTGGTGCAGGCCTGACCCTTGGTTTGGTTGTATGTATGTTGATGTTTGCAAAGTCCACGCAATATAAAGATTTGGGTAAAATAGCGATCATGCCAGGGTTGTTCAATATTAACGAGCCGGTGATCTTTGCTTTCCCCATCGTATTTAACCCACTGATGTTGATCCCGTTCTTGTGCGCACCGATTATTTCTGTACTGATGGTTTATTTTTCCATCTCTGCAGGCCTGGTCGAGCCGTTCACTGCGATTACCGTTCCTTGGACCACTCCGATGATCATCAGTGGCTTCATTGTGGGTGGTTGGAAGGCCGCGTTGCTGCAAGTATCAGTATTCTTGATGACTATCTTTGTGTACTACCCATTTATGAAAGCGCAGGACAATATCGCCTGCAAAAATGAAGATGTGTCAAAAGAGACGTTTGAAGAAGATGATGCTTTGTCACTGCAACTGTGACGATATGATGGCAGGGTGTTGATGTTGAAAAACACCCAGCTATAAGCAGAAACAAATATTGAATTAACAAACATCCCAACCAGTACAGATATTGATATTTTCATAGAGTTCTATTCAGCTCATTTCATGGATTGAATGGCAATACTTTACCTGTTGTTTTTTCATTCTCAGAAATACTAAGTAAATTAACATGGAGTTATAATGAAAAAATTTAGCTTACTATATACCGCCGCAGCTGTGGCTACGGTAATAAGCTCCGCGTCTGTTTTTGCGAATAGCAACGATGATATTGAAGCGCTAAAACTTCGCCTTCAGGAGTTGGAAACCAAGGTCAACACAGAAACTAAATATAAAGATGACCAGCAGCCAGCAACATTGACCAGTGAGACAAAAGTGCCGGATGGACTTGTATTTTCTGGTTATGCCCGTTATGGCGCGCATTATCAAAACTCTGATAAAGAGCGGGTGAGCAGCTTTGGTAGCTTGAGTGGTAATGCTACGGGTCGCTTGGGCAATGAAGGTAATGGTGGAGAGTTTCAGCTTGCCAAAGTTTTTAAAAACGACAGTGGTGCCATCTGGGATTTAGTCTTGATGCTGGATCATTGGTCTGAAGGTTCCTGGGCCGACGACGGTGGTCTCAACGTCAAGAAAATGTACGCCGGTGTTGCTAATGTTTTTGAGTCGCAACCAGACCTGTATCTGTGGGCTGGCCGAGATTTTCATCAGAGACCTCAGACCGATCTGAATGACTATTTCTGGATGACTCATGATAGCCAAGGTGCCGGTTTCAAAAATTTGACCTTAGGTGGGATCAAATTTGATTTTGCCGGTGTCGGACAAGTTAATGATGACATGGTAGAAGACAACGGTCGTTACGCGCTGACCAGTAAACTACATGGTATCAAGCTGGGTGACGTGGATCTTAGCCTTTATGCAAACTACGGCACTACATCCGAAAAATTGACTGAAGATGACAAAAAAGATCTAGCAAACTCTGCTTATCAGTTAGCAAGTGAAGCGGTATGGGCGGGCCAAAAGTTTGTTATTCGTTATTCACACAATGCGCTAAACAGTGTGTTCGATTTGGCTGACAATCAAGATGCCTTGCTGTTCAGCCTAGATGGTGCCATCCCCTTGACTGAGCGGGCAAAAATTCAATATTTGACCTCTTATCAAAAACTTGATTTAGACAAGAGTGACGAGAGCCGCAAAAACTACAGCTTTATCCTGCGCCCGACTTACCAGTGGAACGATGTACATTCTACCTGGTTAGAGGGTGGTTATAGCATCGTTGATTATGATGATATCGATGCGACTAACACCTCTTGGAAAACTACTCTATCACAAAATATCGCTATCGGTGGGGAAACCTGGTCTCGCCCGATGTTACGCTTCTACGCCACCGTCGGGAATGCAGATAATGAATATACCGGTCGTGATGACAAAGGAGTGTTGACAACATCTGATGATGACACAGTGACCTTCGGCGCCATGTTTGAAGCATGGTGGTAAAGTGATGCTCGTGTTTCATGACGGCCATAAGGCCGTCATGCTTTTCGCATTACAGGTGTGCTTACCCTTTGTACCCACATATAGTAGTCGAGGTGGCGTAAATAGTGACATGCCTTTGACGCCATACTGCCGTTACAATAAATAATGTTTAGGTTCCATCAAAAATTTCATGATGAACTTATCAAAAGCATATTTGTTCTCAATTAGATGGAAAAATGTAAGCGGCATCCTTATTTAAAATATGCTGCAAGAGCAGCGTGAAGGATTAACGGTACTTTTATGAATAAAAAACTCAAAGTAGTCACCATTGGTGGTGGCAGTAGCTATACTCCTGAGCTGGTTGAGGGATTCATTAAAAGGTATGCAGAACTCCCTATTGGTGAGCTCTGGTTGGTCGATATTCCTGACGGTGAAAAAAAACAGAATATAATATTTGATCTGTGCCAACGAATGATTGCCAAGTCAGGCTTGCCGATTACCATTCATAAGACTCTCAATCGCCGTGAGGCCTTGACTGGTGCAGATTTTGTCACCACTCAGTTACGAGTCGGTCTGCTCAAAGCTCGAGAAAAAGATGAGCGCATTCCATTAAGCCACGGTTTGCTTGGTCAGGAAACAAACGGCGCGGGTGGTTTATTTAAGGGGCTACGAACCATTCCGATCATTTTTGATATAATCAAGGATGTTGAAGAAATTTGTCCAGACGCATGGATTATTAACTTCACTAATCCGGCTGGGATGGTCACTGAAGCTGTCGCCCGTCATACCAATTTCCAAAAATTCATTGGGGTATGCAATGTCCCCATTGGCATGAAAATGTTTGTGCAAAAATCGCTACAGTTAACAGATGCTGATGAATTATCTCTTGAGCTGTTCGGGTTGAATCACTTCGTTTTTATAAAAGATGCTTTTGTTAATGGTGAGTCCCGTTTTAATGAGCTATTTGAATATGTAATCGATGGCGCACAAAAGGAATCCGCTTCAGTAAAAAACATATTTAGCATTCCCTTTGAGGCTGATTTTTTGCGCGGATTACGGTTATTACCTTGTCCTTATCATCGTTATTACTTTAAAGAAAAAGAAATGCTAAGTATTGAGATGGGCGAGTATTACAAAGGTGAAACCAGGGCACAGGTAGTGCAACGGGTAGAAAAAGACTTGTTCAAGCTGTATCAAGACCCTAATCTAAATTATAAGCCAAAAGAACTTGAAATGCGTGGTGGCGCATATTATTCAGATGCAGCCTGTGAAGTGATCAGCGCCATTTATAATGACAGTCACAGCGAACACTATGTGATTGTCCCCCATCATGGTCAGATCAAAAACATTCCAGCTGACTGGACAGTCGAGATGACCTGCCGGGTCGGCCGTGATGGTGCTAAACCTGATCCACGTTTTAGTCAGTTTGACGAAAAAGTACTAGGTTTAATCCATGGCATTAAAGCATTTGAAATTGCTGCAGCCAATGCAGCAGTGAGTGGTAGCCTCAATGATTTGCTGGTTGCCATGAATATCAATCCGCTGGTACATTCTGATGATGATGCAAGAAAGGTGGCAACCGAGTTGCTATTGGCACACAAAAAACATTTGCCACAATTTGCAGAGACTATTTCTGAACTGGAATAAGACTGCCAATCTCACTTAGCATTAACTGGTTGCTGCGAGAACGGCAACCAGTTGTTATTTTATAGGGGACGATCATGTCTAATTATATCTCTTTTGATATCGGCGGCACCGCCGTTAAATATGGTGTAATAGATGATGCTGGAGTTATTTATGAAAAGGGTTCATTCTCGACCCCTGATAATTTCCATGGGTTACTAGATGCAATGAAGATGGTCTTGTCGACCTATCAGCATAAATATTCACCGGTTGCTATCGCGCTAAGTATTCCTGGAGCAGTTAATGAAGCTTCTGGTTTTATTGGCGGTATTACAGCACTGAGATATATCCATGGATTTAATATTAAGGCTAAGTTCTCAGAGGTCTTTGGTTTGCCCGTTGGAATGGCCAATGATGCTAACTGTGCCGTGCTATCGGAAGGTTGGATTGGTGCAGCGAAGGACGTTAAATCATATGCCTGTGTTGTGATTGGCACCGGCGTGGGGGGGGGCGTGGTGGTCAATGATCATTTAGTGAGTGGCGCGACTCAGCATGGTGGTGAGTTTGGCTACTGGATTATGGATCCATTTAGTCGGACCAACTGGAGTGATCTTGGCTCAACACGAATCTTATTGCGCAAAGCGGCATGGGCGTTGGGAGTTGATACTATTGATGGCGAGGCTTTTTTTGCCTTGGTAGCAAATGGGAATCCATTGATGATTTCTTTACTTGATGAATTTTGCTTTATCAATGCATTGGGCATTTATAACATCAAGCACGCAATAGATCCGGATCTCATCTTGGTCGGTGGTGGAATTAGCTGCCAACCTAAAGTTATTGAGGGCATTAATAATCAATTGAAAATATTATTGAGTCGTGGTGGGAACATGGAGTTTGAGATTGTTGCATGCCATCATCGAAATGATGCTAATTTAATTGGCGCAGTTTATAACATGCTACTTAAAGATTAGTTTTTTATAACCGAAATTTGTAGGGTTTATTTTTAGTCCCTATGGTTTAGTAGCTGAAAATTCAATTAGATTGAGGTTGCTTGGCATATGCAAAGGTAAATGTTCACGATAAGAAAGGCGTTGTTGAATAAATATGAAAAGGAGAAGCCTTTCCTCAAGCTGCTATGCAGTTCAGTTCACCTGCTTTCTCCAGCTCAAAGCCACCGGCTTCCGCCAAGTCTAGATAGAAGTGCAGCACCTCGTGAGGCTGTACCACGTTGTAGCGGCGGATATGTAGTGCATCGGAGGCGACGTTAAACATCACGTCGCTCTGCTCGATGGTCCAATTCATCCCGGCTGCCTGCAGCCAGATATCGAGAGATTGTTGCGGGGGTAAGACATTGCCAAGGCCATGCCAAGGGGTTTGGCCAGTGTAGGCCATCGTATCGATCAGGTGAGCCATGAGAAATCTCTGT